>NZ_JBHWKO010000061.1:0-35700 GCF_042731035.1 Streptomyces sp. NPDC059895 | reverse complement strand
CGACCTGCTCCATCGTCAACGCGTCAGCACACAGTCGTATCAACGACCACCTGATACACCCCGTCACGCCAGATGCGGTTGCAGTACTAGGGCGCGAGGTGGGGGCCGCTCGCGTGCCGGGCGTGGGCGGGCGGCCCGGCAGTGCGGCGGGCCCGCGTGCCGGGCGTCGCGAGGCGGGCGGGGCTGTGCGGACGGAGGCCGGGGCGGGTTCCTCCGGGTCGCCTTCGGAGCAGGTGCATGCGAGGGCGGTTCGGGGGTATCCGCTCCGGCGCGGTGCCAGGTAGAGATCCGCAGGTGAGGGGGGGGGAAGCGACACCGGTCGTATGGCCGGTGGGGCGTCCCGCCTCCATCCGTTCTCGCGTCGCACCGCAGTCGCCCGCCGGGCCGTACGGCCCGGACCGTCAGTTTTCGGAGGTACTCGTGTCCATCGCCCAGAACCCGCTGTCCGTCGAGGTCACCCTGCCCCGCGACGACGTGGCCCTGGTCACGGTCGAGGGCCATCTGGACCTCGACACCGCGACCGAGTTCCAGGCCCATCTGGCCAACCAGCTCCATCACGGCCGCCGGCACTTCCTCCTGGATCTGTCGGAGGTGCCGTTCATGGACTCGTCCGGTATGAACATCATTCTGCGGGTGTATCAGGAGGCGCGGGAGCTGCCCGGCACCGTGCACGTGATCAATCCCACGCCCGCGGTGCGCCGGGTGCTGGACCTCACCGGGGTCAGCCTCACCGTGCCGGTGTCCGAGAAGGTCGACGACGCCCTGGCGCTCATCGACCGTCCGCAGGCCGCCCCGGGTGACGAGGAGGCCTGACCGGCCGGCCGCCGCACGCCGCGAACCCGAAGGTGAGCGGCGCCCGACGGCCCTCCGGCGGCCGACAGTTGTCGTTTGACAACCATAGGCGTGAGGCAACAGAGTGGGCGGACCACTGACCTGGCCGAACTCCCGTGAGGGGCACAGCCGTTGGGAAGGCGGCCGCCCGGCCGTCGAACACGCGTCGCCCCTTCGGGCACGTGTCACGGCGGCCGCCGCACGAGCGGGTTGCCGGGCCGGAGCGGGGTGTCGTACGCGATCGGCCCGCGGTTAGGGTTGTCGCCCGGCAAGAGTCACGTCCCCCGCCGTGCGCGGTGGGCGCGGCGGCAGGAAGCAGATGAGGAGTGAGGCAGTGCCGGAGCACGAAGCGGCCGCACCGAACGGAACACCGGCCGGCGAGATCGGGGCCTTCCTGAGCCGCCGCCGGGAGCAGATCGCCCAGCGGTGGGCCGACGAACCCCTGTTCCGCACCGTGTACACGGTCTCGCGCGAGGAGGCGGTGGAGGCGGGCCGGAGCGTGGTGGACGCCCTCGCCCAGGTCGCCCGCGCCGGCCGGGTCGAGGACTCCGACAGTCCGGGGTTCGGCAGCGTGCGCGAGCAGTTGGCGCGCCTGACGGCCGCCCGGGCCCGCGACGGCCGGACCACCGCCCAGGTGTGCGGCGAGGTGGACGCCCTGCGCGTCCCCGCCGTGAGCCTCCTGGCCGCCGACCTGCCGGACGCCACGCCGGAGCACCTCAGGGACTGCACCACCGCCTTGACCGTCCTCATGGGCACGCTGCGGGTGGTGGTGATGGAGACCGCGCTGACCGAGGCGCGGGCGCTCAGCGACCGGCAGCAGTTGCAGATGCTGGAGGTCGCCACGCCCGTGATCCGGCTGTGGGACGGCATCGTCGCCGTCCCGCTCATCGGCACACTGGACAGCGCGCGCAGCCAGGTGGTGATGGAGACGCTGCTGGAGGCGGTCGTCGACCAGCAGGCGCGCTTCGCGATCCTGGACATCACCGGAGTGCCGACGGTCGACTCGCTGGTCGCGCAGCACCTGATGAAGACGGTGGCCGCGGTACGGCTGATGGGCGCGGAGTGCGTCGTCTCCGGCATCCGGCCGGCGATCGCCCAGACCATCGTGCACCTCGGTCTGGACCTGGGCACCGTCATCACCCGGGCCGGCCTGGCCGACGCCCTGTCGTACGCCCTGAACGGGCTCGGCGCCGACATCGTGCACGCGACGCCCGGTGGTGCGGGTCCACGGTGAACGACCACTTCTCCCCCGCCGGCGCGACGCCCGTGCCGGTGCTCAGGCTGGGCGACGTCCTGCTGGTCACGCTGCAGGGGGACCTGTACGACGGCACCGCGGAACAGCTCCAGCAGGACATCGTGGAGGCGATCGCCGGCAGCCGGGTGACCGGCGTGGTGATCGACATCTCGGGAGTGGAGATCGTCGACTCCTTCCTCGGGCGGGTGCTGGCCGAGATCGCGGCGAACGCCCGGCTGCTGGCCGCCCAGACCGTCGTCGCCGGCATGCGGCCCGCGGTCGCCCTCACCCTGGTGGAGCTGGGACTGACGCTCCCCGGGCTGCGGACCGCGCTGAGCACGGAGGCGGCCCTGGAACTCCTCGGGCTGGAAGGCTCGTCCGTGCCGCGCGGCCCCCGCCGGGAGCCCCGGTGAGCGGGACCGCCGCGGGCATCGAGGCCCGCCTGCCGATCCGCACGGAGAGGGACCTGGTGTGGGTGCGGCAGCATGTGCGGCAGGCCGCCGCCGCGCTCGGCTTCAGCCTGGTCGAACAGACGAAGCTGGTCACGGCGGCCAGCGAACTGGCCCGCAACACGCTGGTCTACGGCGGCGGCGGCGAGGTGGACACGTCGCCCGTCGCCGACGGGCACCACCGGGGACTGCGGCTGGTCTTCTCCGACGACGGTCCGGGCATCGCCGACCTGGAGCAGGCGCTGAGCGACGGCTACACCTCCGGCGACGGGCTGGGCATGGGTCTGGGCGGCGCACGGCGGCTGGTGCACGAGTTCGCCATCGACAGCACGCCCGGCGTCGGTACGACGGTCACGGTGACCTCGTGGGCGGCCCGCCCGCCCCGGCCGCGTGAGGAGTTCTGATGCCGCGCGTGTGGGACGTCCCGGTGCACGACCCGACGCGGGTGCGCGACGCGCGTGTGGCCGCGGAGGAGGCCGCGTCGCTCGTGGGCCTCGACGAGTCGCGCGCGGCGGCCGCCGCGCTGGTGGCGACGGAGCTGGCCACCAACCTCCTCAAGCACGCCGGCGGCGGCCGGCTGCTCGTGGACACGGTCGCCCCGCCGAGCGGACACGGCGGGGCCGTCGTCCAGATAACCGCCGTGGACCACGGGCCGGGCATGGCCGACGTACCGGCCGCGCTCGGCGACGGGTTCTCCACGGCCGGCTCCCTGGGGGCCGGGCTGGGCACCTGCCGGCGGGTGGCCGACGACTTCCACCTGCACAGCGTCCCCGGACGCGGCACGGTGGCACTGGCCCGCGTCGGCGCGGCCGCGCCGGCGGACGCCGGGGGGCCCCTGCCCGTGCGGGCCGGTGGGGTGAACGTGCCGTTCGCCGGTGCCGAGTTCTCCGGGGACGCCTGGACGTGGGTGCGCGCCCACGACCGGTACACCCTCATGCTGGCCGACGGTCTGGGGCACGGCCCCGAGGCGGCCCGAGCCTCGACCGCCGCGGTCGAGGAACTGCGCCGCTCGGCCCACCTCGGCCCCGCGGAGGTGCTGCGCCGCCTCGACGGCGCGCTGCGCGGCACGCGGGGCGCGGCGGTCGCGCTGGCCCAGCTCGACGTACGGACCGGACGGCTGCGGTGCGCCGGGATCGGGAACGTGGGGGCACGGCTGCGCGAGGGCGACTCCTGGCGCCATCTGCTCTCCCGGCCCGGCATAGTGGGCGTCCACCGCCCGGCCTCGCTGACCGAGACCGAGGCCGAGTGGGCCGCGGACCGCCTGCTGGTGCTGCACAGCGACGGTCTGCCCAGCCGCTGGGTGCCGCCGTCCGACCCACGCCTGCCGGCCGCCGACCCGGCGGTGACCGCCGCGGTGATCCTGCGCGACGCCAGCAGCCCCGCCCGCCCGGTGCGTGACGACACCGCCGTGGCCGTCCTGTCCCCGACCCCGGCGGACCGCCCATGATGCGTACCTGGCAGATCACCTCCGTCACCGACGCGGCGCGCGCCCGGATCGCCGCCGCGCGCCTGGCCGCCGCGTTCGGCGTCGCCCCCCTGGAGCGGACGCGGCTGGCGACGGCGCTCAGCGGACGTCTGCGCCAGTGTCTGACCAAGGGCGGCACCTGGCGGCTCACCCTGGAGACGGCCGACGGGCTGCTGCGGGCCGAGGTCACCCCCGCCCTCGCCGCCGGCGAACCGCCGTGGCGGATCGCCGTGGACTGCCCCGAACCCGCGGACGCCACCGTGTGGGCCTTGGTCGCCGACGACCCGGGAGTCCTCGCCGAGGCCCTGCTCGGCGCCGACGAGGACACCGGGCTCGTCCTGGACAGGCTCGCCGAGCAGGAGGAGCTGGTCGCCTTCCACCGGGAGGAGCTGCACCAGACCAACCAGGGAGTCCTGGCGCTGCACGCCGAGCTGGACGCGGCCGGACGGGCCCAGCGCGAGGCGTTCGCGGCGGAGCGGGCGGCCCGGCAGGAGGCGGAGAGCGCCCGGCGCCGGCTGACGTTCCTGGCCGACGCCAGCGCGGTGCTGACGGCCTCCCTCAACCACGAGGAGATCGTGCGCCGGCTGCCCGAACTTCTGGTGCCCGAGTACGCGGGCACGGTCGACGTCTGGCTCTTCGAGGACGGGGACGACGACCGCCACCCCGCGGTCCCGCACCCGGGGGCCGCCGTGATCGCCGCCCGCACCGGACGGCCCCAGTACGCGGCCGATCACCCCGGCGGTCTGTCCGGCGTGGACGACCAGCCGCCCTCGGCGCTGCATCCCCGGCGGCCGCTGCTGTGCGTGCCGCTGCCGACGCGGCGCGCCCCGCTGGGCGTGCTGACCCTCACGCCGCCCGGCGAGCGCTGGGACCCCGACGACGCCGTCATGCTGATCGAGCTGACCCGGCGGGCCAGCATCGCGCTCGACAACGCGCGGCGCTACGAGCACAACCGGGACATCGCCGAGACGCTCCAGCGCGCCCTGCTCACCGAGCTGCCGACCACGCCGGGACTGCGGCTGGCGGCCCGCTACCTGCCCGCGACGTACGGGCTGAACATCGGCGGCGACTGGTACGACGCGTTCCGGCAGCCCGACGGCAGCCTGATCACCGTGATCGGCGACGTGACCGGGCACGGGCTGCACGCGGCGGTGATGATGAGCCAGCTGCGCACCGCGCTGCGGGCGTACGCCGTGGACGGGGGCAGCCCGGGTGTGCTGCTGACCCGGCTGCACACCTTCCTGCACCACCTCCAGCCCGATCTGTACGCGACGGCCGTCATCGCCCGCTTCCAGCCGGGCGAACCGGTCCTGACGTGGGCGGCCGCCGGGCATCCGCCGCCGGTGCTGCGCGACCCGGACGGGCGGGTGCGCATCCTGGACGCCAAGCCGGGGGCGATGCTCGGCATCCCGCTGCGGCAGGAGATCGCCGACCACACGGTCCCCCTGGCACCGGGCTCGACCCTGGCCCTGTACACGGACGGCCTGGTCGAGCGGCGCGCCCACGGCATAGACCCGGGCATCGCCCGGCTCGCGGCGGCGCTCGGCGCGTTCCGCACCGAGGAGCTGGACGCGGACCTGGACGCGTCGGCCGAGCGCATCCTGGACCCGATGCTCAGCGACTCCGAGCGCGACGACGACGTCTGCCTGCTGCTGAGCCACATCGACAGCCGGACGGCGTCGGTGACCGTGGGGTCCTGAGGCCCGGCCCGGTCAGGCGTCCCTCCCTTCGGCGTCGGCCTGCCGGAAGGCGAAGAGCCCGTGCTCCAGGGCGGTGCGCTGCGCCGCCGTCATGCCCTCGAACACGGCCGCCAGCCGGCGTACCCGCCGGTCGGTGACGTCGGCGAGGACACGCCGGCCGTAGGCGGTCAGCACGAGCTGCACCTCGCGCCGGTTGCGTGGCTGCACGGTCCGCTCCAGCAGCCCGGCCGCCTCCAGCCGGTCGCACAGGCGGCTCGCGGTGGGCAGACCGATGCCCAGGTGCTCGGCGAGGCCGGTCAGATTGAGTTCCGGACTGCGCCGCACCGTTCTGAGAGCGAGCAGCTGCCGGTCGGGCAGCCGGGGCGCGGTCTCCTCGGCCGCCGCGCGCCAGCACGCCACCAGGCTCTCCACCGCGTCGACGACCCGCCGGGCCTCCGCTTCCCGGTTCTCCCCCCGGCTTCCCTCGGAGCCCTCCGCGCACCCCACGCCGCTATCCTCCGGCCGCCGCACTTGTCATGTACGTCGGGCTACCCGAAGGGCCCGGGCGTACACAGGTCCGTTGACGGGTACGTCGGTGGCTTCGGAAGAAACGTTCGTCTGCGTGTGCCGCCAGGCTGTTCGTCTGCATGCGCCGCCCGGCTGGCGGAACCCCTCCGGTCGGGATGGGATCGACGGGATCGGCACCGACGGGACCGATCAGGTGCGAAGGGGCCGTCCGGCGGGCACGCGCATGGCGTCGAGGCAGACCGCCCGGAGCCGCAGAAAGGGATGGACATCGTGACACGACCCAGGATCCTGGTGGTGGGTGCGGGCTTCGCGGGGGTGGAGTGCGTGCGACGCCTGGAGCGCAGGCTCGCCCCCGACGAGGCCGACGTCACTCTGGTGACACCGTTCAGCTACCAGCTCTATCTGCCGCTGCTGCCGCAGGTCGCCTCCGGCGTGCTGACGCCCCAGTCGATCGCCCTCTCGCTGCGCCGCAGCAGCAAGTACCGCACCCGGATCATCCCGGGCGGCGCCATCGGCGTGGACCTGAAGTCGAAGGTCTGCGTCATCCGGACCATCACCGACCAGATCGTCGACGAGCCGTACGACTACATCGTGCTGGCTCCCGGCAGTGTCACCCGGACCTTCGACATCCCCGGGCTGACGGATCACGCCTTCGGGATGAAGACGCTCGCGGAGGCCGCCTACGTCCGCGACCACGTGATCACCCAACTCGACCTCGCCGACGCCAGCCAGAACCCCGCCGAACGGGCCGCGCGGCTGCAGTTCGTGGTCGTCGGCGGCGGCTACGCGGGCACCGAGACCGCCGCCTGCCTGCAACTGCTCACGCACAACGCGATCAAGCGCTACCCCCGGCTGGACCCGGGCCTGATCAAGTGGCACCTCATCGACATCGCCCCGAAGCTGATGCCGGAGCTGGGCGACCGGCTCGGCCGCAGCGCCCGGGAGGTGCTGCGCCGGCGCGGGATCGACATCTCGCTGGGGACGTCCATCGCCAAGGCCGGGCCCGAGGAGGTCACCTTCACGGACGGGCGGGTGATCCCCACCCGCACGCTGATCTGGACCGCCGGTGTCGTGGCCAGCCCGCTCATCGCCACCCTCGGCGCGGAGACCGTCCGCGGGCGCCTGGCCGTCACCTCCGAGATGTGCCTGCCGGGCCACGACGGGGTGTTCGCGCTCGGGGACGCCGCCGCGGTGCCCGACGAGGCCAAGGGCGAGGCGGGCGCGGTCTGCCCGCCCACCGCGCAGCACGCCATGCGGCAGGGCAGGGCCGTCGCCGACAACGTCATCGGGACGCTGCGGGGCCAGGGGATGAAGCCGTACGTGCACAAGGACCTCGGCCTGGTCGTCGACCTCGGCGGCACCGACGCGGTCTCCAAGCCGCTCGGCATCGAGCTGCGGGGGCTGCCCGCTCAGGTGGTCGCCCGCGGGTACCACTGGAGCGCGCTGCGCACGGGCGTCGCCAAGGCGCGTGTGCTGACGAACTGGACGCTCAACGCGATCGCGGGCGACGATTTCGTCCGCACCGGCTTCCAGGCGCGCCGGCCCGCCAAGCTGAAGGACTTCGAGTACACCGACAGCTACCTCACGCCGGAGCAGGTGCGGGAACACGTGGAGGGCACGCGGCCGCCCGGGGACGGGTGAGTCCGGGCGGGTGCGGGTGGCACCGGGGTACTCCGATAGGTTCGGTGGGGTCGTGAGTCCGCGGGTCCGCGGATCGGCGGACCCGCGGGTCCGGAGACTCCGGTGTTCTCCGGGTGTGTGAGAGCCATCGGCCGTCAGGCGGGTGGGACGAGGCGGGAGAGAGTACGGCGGCGTGAAGGCGGCACGGTCGGTCGGGACGAGGGTGTGGGATCGGATCCTGGCGTCCGATCCGGGGCTGCTACGGCTCGCGGCCGGGCTGCGGACGGTCGGCGCGATCACGCTGACGCTGGCCGTGCTCTCCGCGCTGGGCGCGGACGTGACGCACCTGGTCGCGGGCGCCATCGCCGCCATGGTCGCCACGTTCGCCATCCGGGAGAAGCAGCGCGGCGCCCAGGCCGTCACCCTGGCACTGGGCCTGCCCGTGGCGCTCGCCTCGGTCTCCCTGGCGGCGCTGCTCAGCTCCCGGGTGCTGGCGGGCGACGTCTTCTTCGTCGTCCTCATCTTCTGCGCCGTCTACGGCCGCCGGTTCGGCGACCGGGGCACCGCGCTCGGCCTGATCGGCTTCCAGGTGTACTTCATGTCCCTGTTCGTCGGGGCCACCGGGGCGACCCTGCCCGGCCTGTGCGGGACGATCGTCGTCGCTTTCGGATGCAGCGCGGTGGCGCGGTTCGGGCTGGTGCCGCAGACGCCGGCGGGAGTCCTCGCGCGGCTGCGGCACGCCTTCCGGGCGCGGCTGGCGCAGTTGCTGGACGCGCACCTGGACCTGCTCGACGCGGGTCCCGACGACGTGGAGAAGGTGCTGGCGCAGGTGCGCGAGGGCACCGCCCGGCTGCACGAGACGGCCATGATGATCCAGAGCCGGCTGGAGGAGGGCACCCCGGACGAGACCACCGCCCGGCTGGTGCAGCGCCGCGTCGCCGACGCGGAGATCGCCGCCGAACGGCTCGGCCTGCTGTTGCTCACGGCACGCAGCGCCGAGCGGACGCACACCCTGACGCTGCACCTGCCCGGCGCGCCGTTCCCCGCGAGCGGGCGGCTGCCGGTGCGGGACGAGGCGACCGACGTGCTCCGCCGCGACCTGGGGGCGCTGCGCCTGCTGGTACGGCATCCCGTCGCCGACGGCACCGGTCTGGCGCAGGTGCGCAACCGGCTGCTCGGCTACCGGGACGAGGAGAACCTGCCGGTCGCGTCCCCGGCCGTGCAGGACGTCTTCCGGGGCGTCGGCGAGGCGGCCCGGGCCGTGCTCGGCCTGCGGATCGCGCTCGACGGGCCGCAGGACGAGTCCGACGACAGCCCCGAGACGGCCCGCTCCCGCGAGGAACTGGACGCCGAGGACGCGGCCATCGCCGGGGAGGACGCCGAGGCGGAGGCGGCGGAGGCCACGGGGCTGCGGAGGCCGACGACCCGGGCGGCCGTGCAGGTCGCCGTCGGCTCCTCCCTGGCCATCGTCGGCGGCGAGCTGCTGTCGACGAACCGCTGGTACTGGGCGGTGCTGACCTGCTGGATCGTGTTCATCAACACGGCCTCGACCGGGGAGATCCTGGTCAAGGGCTACCGGCGGCTCCTGGGGACCGTGCTGGGCGTGATCGCGGGCATCGGGCTCGCGGCAGCCGTGGGCCACCACACCATGACGGCGTTCGCGGTGGTGCTGGTGTGCGTGTTCGCCATGTTCTACACGGCGCCGCTGTCGTACACCCTCATGTCGTTCTTCGTCACCGCGGCGCTCGGGGTGCTGTACACGCTGCTGCACACCTACAGCCTGTCGGTGCTGGTGCTGCGGGTGGAGGAGACGGCGCTGGGGGTGGTCTGCGGGGTGGTGGCGGCCGCGCTGGTGCTGCCGGTGCACACCGACCGGCGGACGAACGAGCTGCTCACGACGGTGCTGGAGCGGCTGGCCGACGTCACCGAGGGCGCCGTCGACCAGCTCAGCGGGGGTCCTCCGGTCGATCTGCTGGACCGGGCCCGCGACCTGGACCAGGCGCTGGCCGACCTCCGGGCGGCCACGAAACCGCTGACCCATCCGGTCACCCCGCTGCGGACCCGCCGGGACACCGCACGGTACGTCGTCGCCCTGCTGGAGACCTGCGCCTACCACGCCCGGTCGCTCGCGGCGACGGCCGAGCTGCTGCCCACCCACCCGTCCATCGCCGCGGACCCGCGGCTGCGCACGGCCGGGCGGCGCAACCTGGACAACATCCGCACGCTCGCGGCGCACGTCGCGGAGCGGGGCGGCACCGCCGAGGTGCGCACCGGACCGAGCATCGCCGCCCTGCTGGAGCCCGGCGGGCCCGCGACGCCCCGCTACGGCCGGGTCACCGACCGGGTCCTGCGGCATCTGCAACGCCTGGACGAGGCCGTGGTCGGCCTGGCCCGGCCGCTGGGCGTCCCGGTGTCCCGACCGCCGCAGCGGTGAGCGGGACCCTCCGGGCCGTTGGACGCGGCCCGGGCGGGCCCGGGCGTCAGAAGTCCGTGGGCATGCCGCTGGCGGCGGCGATCCCGCGCAGTTCCTCGGTGTCGCTCTGACGCCGGCGGATACAGCCGGCGATCTCGGCGAGACGCTCCGGGTCGGACGCGGTGACGGCGTCGGTGACGACCCGCACCGGTCCGGTCCCGTCGACGTGGATCTCCACGAGTTGATTGTCCAGCCGGCCGGTGACGGCGGTGGCGATGACCAGGGCGGCCTCGTCACGGATCTCCTGCGGCAGATCCTCGGTGTCCCGCGGGTCCAACGCGAAGTCGAGACTCTCGGGGGCTTGTTCGTCCAGGGCGCGCAACGCGGGCGCGACGACCTTGAGCAGCATCGCGTAGTCCTCGCTGTCCATGCGGACACGGAGGAGGTCGAGGTACATGTCCACGGGTCGTCCGTCCGGCGGGAACTCGGATTCGTTCATCTCCCCCGGGTTCCCCGGCAGCGGGACGTCAGACCTTCCGCCAGCGTGCCATGGCGAACGAGAAGAGACCGAAGAGCACCAGACCGGCCGCGACGCAGACCAGCAGCCCCGGCCCGGCCGGGGTGTCCGCGAAGGAGCGCAGCGTGTCGTCGAGCCCCTTGGCCTCGTCGGGCTCGTAGTCGATCGCGGCCCGTACGGCGAAGAAACCCGCGGCGGCGAACACCAGGCCGCGCGCCGCGCCGCCGGCCACGCCCGTGATGTCCACCAGCCGTCGCACGCCCGGCGACATCTGTCCCATCCGCATCTTGTCGCGGTAGGCGCGCATGACGGCGCGCCCGCCGATCCACAGCCCCGCGACGACGACGCCGACGGCGGCCGCGCCCACCAGCCACTGCCCCGCGGGCCACTCCAGCACGCGGGCCGTGACGTCGCGGGACTGCTCGTCACTGGAGCCGCCCCCGCTGCCCGAGCCGGCGGCGAACGCCAGGACGGAGTAGGCGACGAAGGAGTAGAAGACGCACCGGACGAGTGCCAGCAGCCGCTTCTTCGCCTTCCGCCCCTCGGGCCCGACCGAGCCGAAGACCAGCTCGGACAGGCGCCACAGCGCCATGCCGACCAGGCCGGCGCCCAGCGCCCACAGCAACACGGAGCCGAAGGGCTTGCCGGACAGTTCGGCGAGGGCGCCCTGGCGGTCGGCCTGCTGCCGCTCCTCGTGGCCGAAGGCGATCTGCAGGGCCAGCGCCCCCACCAACAGGTAGATCACGCCGCGTGCGGTCAGTCCCGCCTTGGCGGCCCACTTCGTGCCCGACCCCCGCGCCGCACGCTCGGCGCCCGCCCTGCCGTTGCGCGCCAGGACACTCGCGTTCATGCTCGACCTCCCCGGAAAGACTCGGAAGTCCGGATGCCCCGGCTCGGGCCCCGCACACGCGGGCGCCCCACCGCGGTGACGTACCGCGATGGGGCGCCCGGCCCGGCCTCTCACGCGTACACGTGGGGTCCGTCGTCGGTGTGCGGCCGCGTCGCCGCCTCCGCCTCGGCCGCCGCGGCGAGCCAGCGGCGGGCCGATTCCAGCGCGAGGGTGACGTCCCGCGTCCCGGTGGAGACGCACAGCGTGTAGGCGAGGTCCTGCGCCCGCGGGTTCGTCTCGGCCGGGCCGGTCGCCGTCACGGTCTCGTACTCGTCGACGAGCTTGCGCAGGACGGCCGGGTGGGGCATCAGCATCTGATGGACTCCTTGTCCGTGGCGGAGGGATGGGTGCGCGGGTCGCCGGTACGGGCTCAGCTCCGGCCGCCGTGGCGGCCGAGGGCCTCTTCCCGCACCTGGGCGCAGCTGCGGCTGATGAGGCGGGAGACGTGCATCTGGGAGATGCCCAGGCGGTCCGCGATGCGGCTCTGGGTCATGTCCTCGAAGAAGCGCATGTAGAGGATGGCCCGCTCGCGTTCCGGCAGGCGGCGCAGGCTCTCCTTGGCGGACTCGCGGTCGACCACGATGTCGTAGGAGGCGTCGGGGCCGCCCAGGGTGTCCGCGAGGCTGTAGCCGTCGTCGCCGGCGGGGAGTTCGGCGTCCAGCGACAGGGTGCTGAAGCTCTCCAGGGCCTCCAGGCCCGCGCCGACCTCGTCCTCGGTGAGCCCCGTGTGGGCGGCGATGTCGGCGACGGAGGGCTCGGGCGCGCCGGGGTTCTGGGCGAGCTCGCGGCGGGCCACGCGGACCTTGTTGCGCAGCTCCTGCACCCGGCGGGGGACGCGCAGCGCCCACATCCGGTCCCGGAAGTGCCGCTTGATCTCGCCGGTGATGGTCGGGACGGCGTAGCTCTCGAAGGCGCCGCGTTCCGGGTCGAAGCGGTCGACGGCCTTCACCAGGCCGAGCGCCGCCACCTGCCGGAGGTCCTCGAGGGACTCGCCCCGGTCGCGGAACCGTCCGGCGATCCGGTGGGCCATGGGCAGCCAGGCCGTGACGATCTCGTCGCGCACGGCGTCCCGCTCGGGTCCGTCCTCGAGGGAGGTGAGGCGGACGAAGAGACGGGCGGTGTCGGGAGCGTCGTCATGGGGTCGGCGTGACTGCGCGGTGGTCGCGGCAGGCGTAGCGGGTCGGCTTGTCGACATGTCGATGAGCATGCGGTATCGCTCCTGAACGGTCGTTTCAGGGTCTGACCACGGGAGGGTCGCTGTCGTCCGGGGCATACGGAGCGCCCCGGAGCAGCTCTGCCGCTCCCGTTGACGCGCCTCCGGTCCGAAGCACGAACCTCCGTCTGCCCTGCCCCCGGAGGAACAAACTCCGCAGACCGGTAAGCGGTTCGGATCGGGTTCGCAGGCCGTCGGGGCAAGGCCGGGCCACGCAACGACGGACCAGGCAACGACGGACCAGGCAAGGGCAAGGCCGGGCCAGGCAACGACAGACCAGACAACGGCACGGCGACACACCGGCCGCACCGGCCGGCCCCCGCGACCGACGATCGTTCCTCCGGCATGCCGCACGAGGCGCGTGCCCCCGGGCCGCCGTCCAGGCGGCTCAGTGCACGGGCACGACGGCGGTGATGCGTTTGCCGCCGGACGGGAGGTCGGACACCCGGACGTCCCTGGCCAGCCGGCAGACGATCGGCCAGCCGCGTCCGCCGACGCGGCGCCGCCCCTGTTCGTCGAGGGGGTCGGAGACGACGGGCAGGCGGTCGCTGCGGTCGCTGACGGACACCCGCACGGTCTGCCCGTCGACATCGACGTCGTAGCCGGTGACGCCGCCTCCGTGGAGGATGGCGTTGGTGGTCAGCTCGGAGGCGACGAGGAGGGCGTCGGAGAGGGCCTCCTCGTCGTACGGCCGGCCCGTGGTCCGGCAGCGTCCGGCGGCCGCGCGTCGTACGGCGGTGCGGACGTCCGACGGGCTGCACGACGACTGTCCGTCGCACCGGCGCGGGCCCTCCGGTGCGGACGCACCGCCGTGGGTGATGTGGTTGGCACGCATCCTTTCGCTCCCCTGTGCTTGCGCGGTGGTCGATGGTCCGGGTCCCTGCGTGTGCGCGGTGGTCGACGGCCCGAGGGACGGGCCTGTCGGACTGTCTGGCGCTGGGTCCCGGAGGACGTGAAGAGCCCTTCCGCCGACCGGGGTCGGCGGAGGCGGTCGGTGCTCGCCCGACTCCGCGGCCGCCGCGGCCCTCTCCCTGCCGGGCGGCGCGGCCTTCTTGGTCCGGCTGCCCATCCAGCGCCTTCCAAACCCGCCGTACGGCGTCCGGAACGGGTCATCGCGCCGCCCTTCGTGGGTACGCGGACTCCATGACGGATGTCGTGGACTCGGACGAACTGCTGCGTCGGATCCAGCGTGCCAGGGGCTGGGCGCGCGAGGAGGTGCGGACCTGGCGGTCCCGGAGCGAGGAACTCGGGCGGACCGACCCGGACGCGGCCCGCGACGCGCATGTGCGGGCCCTGTCCTACGAGGCGGTGCTCGATGTCATCGACGAGATCCTGACGCCGGGCCGCCGTCCCGTGGAGCCCTGACGCGAGGTGGTGGGCGGCGGAACGGCGGCCCGCCTCGATTGACGGCGGGGCTCCCGGGCACCCGATGCGCATGAGCGTCGATCACACCCGCGCACCCGTTCTGGAAGCCCTCGTCGACTACCACCGCCAGGGGCGGCTGGCGTTCTCGCCGCCGGGGCACAAGCAGGCCCGCGGCGCCGACCCCGACGTGCGGACCGTGCTGGGGGACGCGGTCTTCCTGGGTGACGTGCTGGCGTCGGGCGGGCTGGACGACCGCCTGACGCGGGGCCGGGTCCTGCAACGGGCCGAGAACCTCATGGCGGACGCGGTCCACGCCGACCACACGTTCTTCTCGACGTGCGGCAGTTCCCTGTCGGTCAAGGCCGCGATGCTGTCCGTGGCCGGTCCGCACGAGAAACTGCTGATCGGGCGGGACGCGCACAAGTCGGTGGTGTCGGGTCTGATCCTGTCCGGCATCGAGCCGGCCTGGGTCGAGCCGCGGTGGGACGCCGAGCGGCACCTGGCCCATCCGCCGTCCGCCGAGCAGTTCGAGAAGGCCTTCGAGATCCACCCCGACGCCAAGGGCGCCCTGGTCACCAGTCCGACGCCGTACGGCGCCTGCGCGGACCTGCGGGCCATCGCGGAGGTCTGCCACCGCCGTTCGGTCCCGCTCGTCGTGGACGAGGCATGGGGGGCGCATCTGCCCTTCCACCCGGCGCTGCCGTCGTGGGCGATGGACGCGGGCGCAGACATCTGCGTGACCAGCATCCACAAGATGGGCAGCGGCCTGGAGCAGGGCTCGGTCTTCCACCTCCAGGGCGACCTCGTCCCCAAGGAACTGCTGCAGACGCGCTCGGACCTGCTGAGCACCACCAGCCCCTCGTCCCTGCTGTACGCCGGGCTCGACGGCTGGCGGCGTCAGATGTGCCTGCACGGCGAGGAGCTGATGGGCGGGGCGCTGGAGCTGGCGGCCGAGGTGCGTGCCGCGATCGAGGAGATCGGCGGGATGCACGTCAACGACCGGGACGACTTCTGCGGTCCGGGGATGGCCGACGACTTCGACCCCCTGCCGGTCGTCATCGACGTCGAGGGTCTCGGCATCTCGGGGTTCCAGGCCGCCGACTGGCTGCACGCACACCGGTCCCTGGACATGCACCTGACCGACCACCGCCGCATCGGCGCCCAGATCACCCACGCCGACGACCGGGAGACGGTGGGCGAGCTGCTGGCCGCGCTCAAGGACCTCGCCCATGCCGTTCCGGACCTGGAGGCCGCGCCGAAGACGGAGGTGCCGGACCCGGCCGAGCTGCGACTGGCTCAGGCGCTGCTGCCGCGGGACGCGTTCTTCGGGCCGGCCGAGCACGTGCCGCTGTCCGAGGCGGCCGGCCGGGTCGCCGCCGAGATGATCACCCCGTACCCGCCCGGGATCCCCGCCGTGCTCCCCGGTGAACGGCTGACCGAGCCCGTGCTGAGGTACCTGCGGAGCGGCAAGGACGCGGGCATGAACCTGCCTGATCCGACCGATCCGGAGTTCCGGACGATCAGGGTCGTCGCCCGGGACGCGGAGTGAAACCGGTCACGTAACCCGCTTTCCGTTGCGCGGAACCTCCACGAATGGTTTACGGTTCATACACACGTGGTGCGGGGTCGAGGGCACTCCCCCGGACACCACCCCTGACCGCCCTGGCTGGCTTCCCCCGTCCAGCCAGGGCTTTTCCCTGTCCTCTCGCGGTCCTCTCAGGGCTCTCTCGCGGTCCCCTCGCGGCCTTCTCGCCGTTCTCGCGCCGCCGTCGCGGCGCGTTCCGTACGCCGAGGTGCCCGGGGCGTCCGCAACGGCTGAAATGGGTGGGAGGGGAACCCGGATCGCGCCGTCCGACGGATCCGGAACCCCATCCCGGCGAGGAGCCCGCGCCATGACCAAAGCGACGAAACTGCTGACCGCCCTCCCCCCGCCCCAGCGCCGGCGCCTGACGTCCCTCGCCCGGGAGGTGTCGTTCCCGGAGGACGCCCGGATCTTCGAGGCGGGCGGCACGGCCGACCGCTTCTGGGTCATCCGCTCCGGCGCCGTCTCGCTGACCCAGCAGGTCACCTCCGTGCAGCGGGTGACCGTCGCCGGTCTCGGCGCCGGTGACCTGCTCGGCTGGTCCTGGCTCTTCCCGCCGTACCAGTGGGACTTCGGCGCGGAGGCCTTCAGCCCGGTGCGCGCCTACGAGTTCGAGGCGCAGCCGGTGCTCAAGCTGTGCGAGGAGGATCCGGCGCTCGGGCTGTCGCTGGTACGGATCGTCGCCGAGATCCTCGCCCACCGGCTGGAGATGACCCGGGGGAAGCTGATGGAGCAGTACGGGACGCAGTACCGGCACCGGAGTTTCTAGGCCCGGCCAGGTGTCCCGTACCCGGACGCTCCGGCCTCAGATGCGGTAGCGGCGCAGCGCCGGTACCGCCGCGGCGAGGCCCAGCATCACGGCGACGACGAGCAGACCGCCGCCCGCGACGGCCGCGCGCGGGCCGAAGGCCGCGCCGGCGGTGCCGTGCAGCACGTCGGCCAGGCGCGGGCCGCCCGCGACGACGACGGTGAAGACGCCCTGCATCCGGCCGCGCATCTCGTCGGTGGCGGCGGAGAGCAGGATCGCCCCGCGGAAGACCATGGAGACCATGTCGGCGATCCCGGCGGCCGCGAGCAGGACGACGGCGAGCCACAGACTGCTGCTCAGCCCGACGCCCGTGATCGCCAGGCCCCAGGCGACGACCGCTCCGATGACCATCCAGCCGTGTCTGCGGGCCCGGGAGAAGGTGCCCGAGAAGAGTCCGCCCAGCACCGCGCCGATGGGTATCGCCGCGAACAGCAGGCCCAGGGCGAGGCCCTCGCCGTAGGGCGCGTAGGTCTCGGCGGCGAGTTGCGGGAACAGGGCGCGGGGCATGCCGAAGACCATGGCGATGACGTCGGCGAGGAAGGACAGCAGCAGGACCTTGTGGCGGGAGATGTAGCGGAAGCCCTCCACGATCTCCCGGATACCGGCGCGCCGGGCGGCCGAGCCGGCGAGCGGCGGCAGGGCGGGCAGCCGGAAGACCGCCCACAGCGTCACGCACAGGGCGACCGCGTCGAGGAGGTACAGCTCGGGCAGGCCGACGACGGGGATGAGGGCCCCGGCCAGCAGCGGTCCGGCGACCAGGCCGGTCTGCATGACGGTGGAGCCGAGGGCGTTGGCCGCGGCCAGCTCGTGGGCCGGCACCAGGCGGGCGATGGAGGCGTTGCGGGCGGGAGCGTTGAGGCCGAAGAACGCCTGTTGCGCGGCGAGCAGCACCATCAGCACCGCCACCGAGTCCAGTCCCACGAGGGCCTGGAGCCAGAACAGCACCGAGGTGACGGCGATGCCGGTGTTGGTGATCAGCAGCAGCCTGCGGCGGTCCATGGTGTCGGCGACCGCCCCGCCCCAGAGCGCGAAAACCACCATCGGCAGCAGGCCGGCGAGACTGGCGTAACCGACCCAGGCGGAGGACCCGGTGATGTCGTAGATCTGTTTGGGGACGGCGACGGCGGTGAGCTGGCTGCCGACGGCCGTGACGATCGTCGAGGACCACAGGCGGCGGTAGGCGGGCCGGCGCAGCGGGCGGGTGTCCATCGCCCAGCGACGCCAGCCGCTCCGGGCGCGCTCCCGCGTCCCCGGGTCGGCCCCGGTCCCGGCTTCGGCCCCGGCTCGGGTCTCGGCTCGGGTCCCGGCTTCGGCCCCGGCTCGGGTCCCGGCTTCGGTCCCCGCTCTGGTCCCGGCCACGGCGGCGGCCCCGGCCTTGGTCTCGGTCTCGGTCTCGGTCTCGGTCCCGCCTTCGGTCTCGGGCGGGGTGCCGCTTTCGCTGGTGTCCACGGACTTCCTGGTTGCTCGATACATCTTTCGTTGCGGGGATCACTATCGCAGCACTCACTGTGGCGATGCGTCCGTCATGGACAGACCGTCTCGCGATACGGACAGAACGAGGCCCTCAGGCTCTCACGACGAGCATGGCGCCGAGGGCGATCATCGTGGCCGCGACCAGGCCGTCCAGGACCCGCCAGGCGGCCGGGCGGGAGAGGTGCCGGCCGAGCAGCCGGGCACCGAAACCGAGCGCGGCGAACCAGCAGAGGCTGGCGACGGCGGCACCCAGCCCGAAGGTCCAGCGCAGCGGACCGCGGTCGGCGGCGACCGAGCCGAGCAGGAAGACGGTGTCGAGGTAGACGTGCGGGTTGAGCCAGGTCATCGCCAGGCAGGTGAGGACCGCCCGCCGGCGGGAGCCGGTCGCCTCGCCCTCCGCGCGCAGGGCGCCACCGGGCCTGAGCACCCGGCGGGCGGCGAGGGCGCCGTAGCAGAGCAGGAACGCGCCGCCGATCCAGGCGACGGCGGTCAGCGCACCCGGCCAGGCCGCCACGAGCGCGCCCACCCCGGCCACACCGAGCGTGATGAGGACGGCGTCGGACAGGGCGCAGATGCCGACGACGGCGAGGACGGCCTCCCGGCGGATGCCCTGGCGCAGGACGAAGGCGTTCTGGGCACCGATGGCGACGATCAGGGAGAGGCCGGTGCCGAATCCGGCGGCGGCGGCGGTGAGTGCGGGCGTCATGCCGTCCACGCTAGGGAGCCGATCACTACAGGTACAGCTAAAGATTCTTACGTATCATTAGCGCACGTGATGACAGATCTCCCCCTGGACCAGGTGCGCACCTTGCTCGCGGTGGTCGACGAGGGCACCTTCGACGCGGCGGCGGCCGCCCTGCACGTGACACCGTCGGCGGTCAGCCAGCGGGTCAAGGCGCTGGAGCAGCGCACGGGCCGGGTCCTGCTGCTGCGCACCAAGCCGGTGCGGCCGACGGAGTCCGGGGAGATCGTCGTGCGGTTCGCCCGCCAGTTGGCCCGGCTGGAACGCGACACGCGGTCCGAGCTGGGCATGAGCGGCGACGGCGAGCCGACCCGCGTGACGGTCGCCGTGAACGCGGACTCACTCGCCACCTGGTTCCTGCCCGCGCTGAGCCGGGTGCGGCAGGAGCCGCCGGTCTGTTTCGAACTGCACCGCGAGGACGAGACGCGTACGGCGGAGCTGCTCCGCGAGGGGCTGGTCATGGCCGCGGTGACGTCCTCGCCCGAGCCCGTGCCCGGGTGCTCGGTGCGCGCCCTGGGCCGGATGCGCTACCTGGCGGCCGCGAGCCCCGGGTTCGCCGCCCGGCACCTCGGGGACAGGCCCCTGCCCGAGGCCCTCGCCGAGGCGCCCGTGGTGACCTTCGACCGGAGCGACGAACTCCAGGACGGGTTCGTGCGCGGCCTGCGCCGCGCGGCCCCGGGCGCGAGCCCGGTCCGGCACGCCGTGCCGACCTCGGAGGGTTTCCTGGACGCCGTCGCCGCCGGACTCGGGTGGGGGATGGTCCCGCAGACGCAGAGCGGCCCCCTGCTGGCCGCCGGGCGCCTCGTCTCCCTCGCGCCCGACCGGCCCCTGGACATCCCCCTGTACTGGCAGCAGTGGAAGCTCGACTCGCCGGCGCTCGCGTCCGTCGCGGACGCCGTCGCGCAGACGGCGACGGAGGTGCTGCGCCGCTGAGCGTCCCCGGCCGTCCCGCCCACGCCACGCAGCGCCGGTCCGGCCCGCCCGCGCCGCCGGTCCAACCCGCCCCGTACGAACTCGGCGCACACGATACGCCCGACGCGGTTTCACCGCCCGTCGACCGGTGACCCGATCGGGAGCCGTTGACGGCAACCATCCGGAACAGCACGGACGACTCGGAACGCAGGTGACTTCGATGGACGACTGGCGAGAGCATGCCGCGTGCCGCGACGAGGACCCGGACCTCTTCTTTCCGATCGGTACCTCGGGCCCGGCCCTGCTCCAGACGGAACAGGCCAAGGCGGTGTGCCGGCGCTGCCCGGCACGGGAACCCTGCCTGGAGTGGGCGCTGGAGACGGACCAGACCCTCGGGGTCTGGGGCGGGACCAGCGAGACGGAACGCCGTGCCCTCAGGCGGCGCATCAAGGCGCGCCGCAGTTCCTGACGCGCCGCCGGCCCCGGCGGCCGGTGCGGATCAGCACTCCGGTGCCGACCCGCACCGGCCGCCGGGGTCGTACCGTCCCGCACGCGGCGGGCCATGACGTCGGCACCGCGCCGCAGGGTCGAGCACGTCCCCACGGGTGCCGTCCGCACCGCACCACGCCGCACGGCACCACGCCGCACGGCACCACGCCGCACGGCACCACGCCGCACGGCACCGCGGCGTTCCCTCCTCACCGGTGCGACCTGCGCAGCGGCCCCCACTGCGCCTCCTGCCGGGCCACCTCGGTCCGCGCCTCCTCGATCACCTCGGCGGCGATCCAGCACAGGGGCCGTACGTCGGCCACGAGGGGCTCGTTGTCGGGGCCCCGGCCCGTCTCCCGGCCGGTCAGGATCCAGGGGCGGACGCCGGGGCCCTTCTCGTGGGGCAGATGGGCGTAGTCGTGCAGGCGCCGGGCGACCCAGAGGGTGCGCGAGCGGCCCTCCCACCACTCCTCGACGTCGAGGGCGTTGGCGGACAGGCCGGGCATGTGCACGCCGGTGAGGTCGTCCCTGCTGGACACCGCACCGACGTCGGTCGCGGGGCCGCGCGACCAGCGCACGTACAACCCGGGTTCCCGCTCGATGAGGCCGGCCAGTTCGGCCAGGGTGTGTACGACCGGCAGGTCGTCCGACGGGCTCATGGCGTGACCTCCCTCGCCTCCCTCTTCGCCGTCAGGGCAACGGGGTACCCGCCCCGCCCGGGCGGAATCAGTCCCTCCTGCCACAGCCGTCAGGGCCGGCCGGGCTTCCCCGCGGTGTACAGCCAGGTCCTCAGCAGTGCGCTGAGCTCCTCCCCGGACTCCCGCTCCGCCAGCCGCTCGAACCGGGCGGTGGTGCCGTTGCCGTACCGGTGCGCGCCGGCCCAGGCGCGCAGGACGCGGAAGAAGTCCCGGTCGCCGACGGCGGTGCGCAGGGCGTGCAGGGCCATGGCGCCGCGGGCGTAGACGGGGGTGCCGAAGAGGTTCGCGCCGCTGCCGGGGTCGCCGGGCGGGAACGCCCACAGCTCGTCGCCCGCCAGGCGGGCGTACAGGGCGTCGAAGGCGGCCTGGGCGCTGTCGCCGCCGTGCTGCTCGGCGTGGAGCCACTCGGCGTAGGTGGCGAAGCCCTCGTTGAGCCAGATGTCCTTCCAGGAGGTGAGGGAGACGGAGTCGCCGAACCACTGGTGGGCGGTCTCGTGGACGAGGGTGCTCAGGTCGGGGGCGCGGTCGTACACGGGCCGGGTCTGGGTCTCCAGCGCGTATCCGGCCTGCGGGGCGTGGTCGACGATCGCCCCGGCCGCGCGGTACGGGTAGCGGCCGAACAGGCCGGCGCACCATTCCAGGACCGACGGCAGTTCGGCGAGGACGGGTGCCGCGGCGGTCACCTCGCGGGGGTCGACGGCGTTGTAGACCTCGATGCCGTCGCGGGTCGTGGACCGCTCGGTCCGGAACGTCCCGATGGTGGCGGTGGCGAGGTAGGAGGCCATGGGCTCCGTCTGACGCCAGCGGAAGGTCGTCCTGCCCTGTGCGGTGCGGCTGCCGAGGAGGACGCCGTTGGCGACCGCCGTGCGGCCCTCGGGGACGGTGAGGGTGAAGTCGTAGGAGGCCTTGTCCGTCGGGTGGTCGTTGACGGGGAACCAGGTCATGGCGCCCTGCGGCTGCGAGGCGACGAAGGCGCCGTCGTCGGTGGGGATCCAGCCGTCGAGGGAGCCGTCGGGGTCGGTGACCGGACCGGGGGTTCCGGAGTAGGTGACGGTGACGCGGAACCGCTCGTGCTTGCGCAGGGCGCGGGCCGGGGTGACGACGAGTTCCCGGCCGTCGCGCCGGTGCTCGGCCTTGACGTGGTCGACGGTGAGGCCGGTCACCTTCAGTCCGCGCAGGTCGAGGTCGAAGCGGGTGAGGCGCTGGGTGGCGCGGGCGGTGAGGACGGCGCGGCCGGTGAGGTGACGGGTGCCCGGGTCGTAGCCGAGGGTCAGGTCGTAGTGGTCGACGTCGTAGCCGCCGTTGCCGGCGAGCGGGAACAAGGGGTCGCCGACGCCGGAGGCGCCCACCGGTCCGGCCGACAGGGCGGGGTCGGCCGCCATGAGCAGCGCTGCCACGGTGACCGGCACGGTCGCGAGGAGGGCGGGGCGTCTGCGGAGGTGGGTCACGGGCGCTCCTTGGGGGGGGGTGGCGTGTGATCGATCCTGATCAGACTAGGCAGCGGCCGGTGCGGTTCGCCCCTCGATCAGGTCGGGGCCGGCCGTGTCGCCCACCGTTCGCGGGCAGCGCCGGCAGTACGCTCCCGGCACCGCCCGCCGCCTCGAGGAAGGTCCGCCCGTGAGCGTCCGCGTACGCCGTGTCCACGAACCCGCCGAGCCCGACGACGGGGTCCGCGTCCTGGTCGACCGGCTGTGGCCGCGGGGGCTGTCCAAGGAGGCGGCGCGGGTCGACGAGTGGCCCAAGGCCGTCACCCCGTCGACCGAGCTGCGCCGCTGGTACCACGCGGGCGAGGGCTCGTACGAGGAGTTCGCCCGCCGCTACGAGGCGGAACTGGCCGCCCCGGAGGCCGCGGGGGAACTCGAACGGGTCCGCGCGTTGACCCGTGAGGGGCCGGTGACGCTCCTGACCGCCGTGAAGGCTCCCGAGCACAGCCACGCGGCCGTGCTGGCGCGCCTGCTGGCGTGAGGGTTCGGCCCGTCTGCCGGGTCGCGCCGTGCCGGGACGCCGGCCGGCAAATGATGGCTCAGCCCGTCTGCCGGGTCGCGCCGTGCCGGGACGCCTGCCGGCAAATGATGGCTCAGCCCGTCTGCCGGGCCGCCGCCCGTCCGGCCGCGCGGCCGGAGAAGAGGCAGCCGCCGAGGAAGGTGCCTTCGAGGGCGTTGTAGCCGTGGACGCCTCCGCCGCCGAAGCCGGCGACCTCGCCCGCCGCGTACAGGCCCTCGACCGGCCGGCCGTCGGCGCCCAGGGCGCGCGAGTCGAGGTCGGTCTGGATGCCGCCGAGGGTCTTGCGGGTGAGGACGTGCAGCTTGACGGCCACCAGGGGCCCGGCCGCGGGGTCGAGGATGCCGTGCGGGGCGGCGACGCGGCCGAGACGGTCGCCGATGTAGCGGCGGGCGTTGCGGATGCCCTGCACCTGGGCGTCCTTGGCGTAGGGGTTGGCGAGCTGGAGGTCGCGGGCCCGGATCTGGCGGCGCAGGCCGTCCGCGTCGAGGAGGGGTTTCGCGGTCAGCGCGTTCATCTTCGCCACGAGCCGGTCGAGGGTGCCGGCGACGACGAAGTCCGCGCCGCGGTCGAGGAACGCCCGCACCGGGGCGGGCGCGCCCTTGCCGAGGAGCCGGTCGCGCAGGACGGCCTTGCGGTCCTGCGCGGTGATGTCGGGGTTCTGCTCGGAGCCGGAGAGCGCGAACTCCTTCTCGACGATCTTCCGGGTGAGCACGAACCAGGAGTGGTCGTGGCCTGCGATGTCCTCGGTGGTGCGCAGGTACCGGAGCGTGCCGAGGGTGTCGTAGCCCGGCAGGCAGGGGTCGGGCAGGCGGCGGCCGAGGGCGTCGAACCACATCGAGGAGGGGCCCGGCAGGATGCGGATGCCGTGGCCGGGCCAGACGGGGTCCCAGTTGCGGACGCCCTCGGTGTAGTGCCACATGCGGTCGCGGTTGACCAGCCGGACGCCTGCCGCGGCGCTGATGTCGAGCATGCGGCCGTCGACGTAGGCGGGGACGCCGGTGACCATCTCGGCGGGCGGGGTGCCGAGCCGTTCGGGCCAGTGGCGGCGGACCATCTCGTGGTCGGCGCCGATGCCGCCGCTGGTGACGATCACGGCCTGGGCGGTGAGTGCGAAGTCGCCGGCGCGGTCGCGGCGGGAGGGGACACCGCGCGGGGAGTCGTCGGGCGCGAGGAGCGTGCCCCGCACGCCCCGGGCGGCGCCGTCCTCGACGACCAGTTCGTCGACCCGGTGGCGGTGGTGGAAGGTCAGCAGCCCGTCCTTCGCGGCCTGTTCGGCGTACCGGACGAAGGGTTCGACGACGCCGGTGCCGGTGCCCCAGGCGATGTGGAAGCGGGGGACGGAGTTGCCGTGCCCGTCGGCACGCAGGTCGCCTCGCTCGGCCCAGCCGACCGTGGGCAGCAGCGTGATGCCGTGCCCCGCCAGCCAGGACCGCTTCTCCCCCGCCGCGAACTCGACGTAGGCCCGCGCCCAGCGCACCGCCCAGGAGTCCTCGTCGTCGGTGCGGTCGAACTGCGCGCTGCCCTGCCAGTCGCTCCAGGCGAGGTCGAGGGAGTCCTTGACGCCGAGGCGGCGCTGCTCGGGCGAGTCGACGAGGAAGAGCCCGCCGAAGGACCAGAACGCCTGGCCGCCGAGGTTGGCGGCGTTCTCCTGGTCGACCAGGGCGACCCGCCGGCCCCTGCTGGTGAGTTCGTGCGCCGCGACCAGACCGGCGAGGCCCGCTCCGACGACGATGACGTCCGCGTCCATGGCGACCGTTCCCTCTCTCTTCGAAGGTGTCGTTCAGCTGTCCGTAGGGTGTGCGCCGCCGTCGGTCAGCAGCGCGGTGAGCAGTTGCTCGAGCCAGGCGCGGGCGCCGTCCACGTCCTTGTCGAGCAGCAGTTGGGTGGTGACCCCGTCGTAGGCTGCGACCACCGCGTGGGCGGCGGCGTCGGGGTCGCCGAGCACGGCGGGCAGCGCGCGGCGGCCGCCGGCGCGGGCGAGCCGGTCGGCGACGGCGGCGCGCAGTGCGGCGCGGTGTTCCAGCAGCGCACGGGCGACGGCCGGGTCGCGGGCGGCGTGGACCAGGAAGTCCGTCTTCACCAGCAGCCAGTCCAGGTCGAGGAGCAGCACGTCGGTGACGCGGTCCACGGAGGCCGGTACGTCGAGGTCCGGTCCGTCCCCGGCGAGCGCGTCGGCGACCTGCCGGGCGATCAGGTCCGCGCGCTGCCGGTAGAGCGCGAAGAACAGCTCGTCCAGACTGCCGAAGTTGGAGTAGAAGGCGCCCCTGCTGTAGCCGGCCGCCTCGCAGACCTCCTCGATGGAGACCCGGCCGAAACCCTTGGCGGCGAACACCGCGAAGGCCGCGTCGAGCAGGTCGGCGCGCGTGCGCGCACGGCGCCGGGTGGGACGCCGGGCCGCCGTCCGCTCCTCCGCCATGCCGGACCTCCGTTCGATACGGGAATGTATCCGATACACCGATGCATCGAAAGGCGCGTCGAAAGGTGCGTCGAAACGGGCGCGGGACGTCACACAGACACCCCCCTGGGAACAAATTTTCGATTACCGAGTTACGCTGGAGCCATGACCAGGCACCTCCAGGCCTCCCTCTTCGACCAGACCGACGAACCGCGCCTCGGTCCCCTCGACGGGGTCCGCCGGACCGTGCTGGGCCTGGGCGCCTGGATCGACGTGCTGCCGGGCTGGCTCACCGGCTCGGACCTGCTGTTCGAACGGCTGGCGGCCGACGTGCCGTGGCGCGCGGAGCGCCGGCAGATGTACGACCACGTGGTGGCCGTGCCCCGGCTGCTGGCCTTCTACGGACCGGACCGCCCCCTGCCCCACCCGGTGCTGGAGGAGGCCCGCGACGCCCTCACCGCGCACTACGCCGACGAGCTGGGCGAGCCCTTCGTCACCGCCGGACTGTGCCACTACCGCGACGGCCGCGACAGCGTCGCCTGGCACGGTGACCGGATCGGCCGGGGCGCCCGCGAGGACACCATGGTCGCCATCCTCTCCGTGGGCGCGCCCCGCGACCTGCTGCTGCGCCCCGCGCGCGGCGGCGACACGGTACGGCGTCCCCTGGGACACGGCGACCTGATCGTGATGGGCGGGTCCTGCCAGCGGACCTGGGAGCACTGCATCCCCAAGTCGACGCGCGCGTCGGGCCCGCGCATCAGCGTCCAGTTCCGGCCGCGCGGCGTGCAGTAGGAGACGTCCCGCCCCGCCGTCGGCGCGAACCCCCTGATCTGCTTTGCTGTCCCCCGTCGGGCACGGACCTCACCCCACGGGACGGACATGCGGGCAGACGTACGGCAAGTGGCGGACGGCACCTACCTGGTGCACGGCAGCAACACCAACTGGGTGATCCTCACCGAGGGGGACGCCGTCACCCTCATCGACACCGGCTACCCCGGCGACCGGCAGCAGGTACTGGACTCCCTCGCGGCCGTGGGCGGTTCACCGGAGGCGGTCACGGCCGTGCTGATCACCCACGCCCACAACGACCACCTGGGCTCCGCCGAGCACCTGCGGGCCGCGTACGGCACGCCCGTCTACCTGCACCCGGCCGAAGTCCCGCACGCCCGCCGCGAGTTCCTCCAGCAGGTGACCGTGGGCCAGGTGCTCGCCAACGCCTGGCGTCCCGGTGTGCTGCCGTGGATGGTGCACGCCCTGCGCTCCGGCGGCACCGAGCAGCACCCGGTCGGCGCGCCGGAGGCCTTCCCGGCCGCCACCGGCCCGCTGGACCTGCCCGGGCGGCCCGTGCCGGTGCACACCCCCGGGCACACCGACGGCCACACCGTCTTCCACCTGCCGGACGCCGGCGTCGTCGTCTCCGGCGACGCGCTCGTCAGCGGACACCCGACCTCCCGGATCGAGGGGCCGCAGCTGCTGCCCGACATGTTCCACCACGAGCGCGCCCGCGCCGTGGCGTCCCTGGACGTGATCGAGGACCTCGCGGCGGACGTCCTGCTGCCCGGGCACGGGCCGGTGCACCGGGGCTCCGTGCGGGAGGCGGCGCAGCGGGCACGGGAACGGGCCGTCTAAGGTCGGGCCATGGCTTTGCAGATCAGCGCCACCAACCCGGAACACCCGGCCCTCCTGCTGGAACTGCCCTGGCACCTGCCGCTGGAGGAGTGGCCCGAGGAGGTCCTCGTACCGCTGCCCCGCGGCATCTCCCGGCACGTGGTGCGCTACGCCCGCGCCGGCGAGGAGGTCATCGCCGTCAAGGAACTGGCCGAGCGCCCGGCGCTGCGCGAGTACGGGCTGCTGCGCGACCTCGACCGGCTGGGCATCCCGGCCGTCGACCCGCTGGCCGTGGTCACCGGGCGCGCCGACGGCGCGGGCGGCCCGCTGGAACCGGTGCTGGTGACCCGGCACCTGGGCGGTTCCCTGCCGTACCGGTCGATGTTCGAGACGACCATGCGGCCGGCGACCATGCACCGGCTGATGGACGCCCTCGCGGTGCTGCTGGTGCGGCTGCACCTCGCCGGGTTCGCGTGGGGCGACTGCTCGCTGTCCAACACGCTCTTCCGGCGCGACGCGGGCGCGTACGCCGCCTACCTCGTCGACGCCGAGACGGGCGATCTGCACGCGCAGCTGAGCGACGGTCAGCGCGACTACGACCTCGACCTCGCCCGCGTGAACATCAGCGGCGAACTGCTCGACCTGGAGGCGTCGGGGGCGCTGCACCCGTCCGTGGACGCGATCGAGTTCGGCATGGAGATCTGCGCCCGCTACCGCCGCCTGTGGGAGGAGCTGACCCGCACCTCCGTCTACCCGGCGGGCAAGTACCACTACATAGAACGGCGGATCCGCCGCCTCAACGACCTCGGGTTCGACGTCGCCGAGATGCAGATCGAGCACTCCTCCAACGGCGACACGGTCACCTTCGTGCCGAAGGTCGTCGACGCGGGCCACCACCAGCGGCAGCTGCTGCGGCTGACCGGCCTGGACACCGAGGAGAACCAGGCCAGACGGCTGCTGAACGACCTGGAGAGCTGGATGGCGACCCAGGACGACTACGCGCCCGGCGACCCCCTCGCCGCCCGCCCGGAGGTGCTCGCGCACCGGTGGGTGCGGGACGTGTTCCGGCCCACCGTGCGGGCCGTGCCGGTGGAGCTGCGCGGCTCCATGGACCCGGCGGAGATCTACCACGAACTCCTCGAACACCGCTGGTACCTGTCGGAGCGGGCGCAGCACGACATCGGGCTGGACACGGCCGTCGCGGACTACATCGAGAAGATCCTGCCCAAGGCACGGGAGACGCTGGAGCCGACGACGCCGGAGTGACCCGGCCGTCCGGGGCACCGGGTCCCCCAGGGCCGCCAGGCCCGCCAGGTCGTCCAGGGCCACCAGGTCGTCCAGGGCCACCAGGTCGTCCAGGGCCACCAGGTCGTCCAGGGCCACCAGGTCGTCCAGGGCCACCAGGTCGTCCAGGTCACCGGCCGTCCAGGTCACCCGGCCCGCGGGTCACCCGTGGGGCCGGCCCGCGGGTCACCCGTGGGGAACGACCGCGACGGGGCAGTCGGCGTGGTGCAGGACGCCGTGCGCCACCGAGCCGATCCGGGCGCCGACCGCGGTGCGACGGGCGCGCCGGCCCACGACCATCAGCTGGGCCCGTCCCGACACCGACAGCAGCACCTGCCCGGCGCTGCCGATCTCCACGTGCTCGACGACCGGCACGTCGGGGAAGCGCTCCCGCCACGGCGCGAGCGCCGCGGCCAGCGCCTTCCTCTCGTACGGCTCCAGTCCGCCGGCGTCGTCGAGGAGCTTGAGCGAGGCGGGGCTGTAGGAGAACACCGGGGGCAGCGTCCAGGCGCGCACGGCACGGACGGTGGCGCCGCGGGCGGCGGCCGTCTCGAAGGCGAACCGCAGCACGGGGGCGCTGTCCTCGGGGGTGCCGTGCTGGCCGACGACGATCTCGTGCCCGGCCACCTCGGCACTGGGCCGGTCCCCCGCACGGACCAGGACGACGGGGCGCGTCACCTCGGCGATCACCTGCTGGCCGACGGAGCCCAGCAGGAACCCGACGACCGGGCCGTGCCCCCGCGAGCCCAGCACCAGCGTCTCCGCCTCCGCGCCGGCCGCGGCCAGCGTCTCCACCGGGTCACCGTCCACCACGTCGGCCGTCACCGGCAGACCCGGGTGCCGTTCGGTGATCTCCGCGACGGCCCGCTCGACGCCGGCCCGCACCCACCCCTCCTGCGCGTCGCGGTCCGCCACCTCGGCCGCCGCGGCCGACTGGAACCGCCAGGCGTGCACCACCCGCAGCGCCAGGTCCCGCCGTACGGCCTCCCGGGCCGCCCAGGCGAGCGCCGCCAGGCTCTCGTCCGTCCCGTCGACCCCTGCCGTGATCGGGCCCGTCATCCCGCTGCCTCCCTGTGTTCGAAAAGAATCGCGATCCGTCGGTCCCAGTCTTCCCTACGCTGCCCGGCACGACCTCGGAACGGGGAACGGGGAACGGGAACGGGGAACGGGGAACGGGGAACGGGGAACGGGGAACGGGGACGGGGACGGGGACGGGGACGGGGAACGGGGAACAGGGAACAGGGGATCGTCGACGCGGCCGGCCCGGTGGCGCTCGGGACGCCGGTGGGCCGAGGCCCTCGGCCGGTCGCCGTCGCCGACGCGCTGACGGCCGGCGCCGCTTGCCCGCCGGCGCACGGGCGTGTGCCGGGAGCGCACGGCCCGCCGCCCCCCGGAGCGGACCGGGACGATCACGCATACGATGGCGGCGGCCGGCGCGGGGTTTCGCCGTGCCGCAAGGCGTGACCACTCGGGGTGGGAGACACATGGCACAGGCCGCCGAGACGGCGCGGACCGTCATCCTGACCGTGGACGACGACCCGGGGGTCTCCCGCGCCGTCGCCCGTGACCTCCGGCGCCGCTACGGCGCCTCGTACCGGATCGTGCGCGCGGAGTCCGGCGAGTCCGCGCTGGAGGCGCTGCGCGAGCTGAAACTCCGCGGCGACCCGGTCGCGGTGATCCTCGCCGACTACCGCATGCCGAAGATGAACGGCATCGAGTTCCTCGAACAGGCCCTGGACGTCCACCCGGGCGCGCGGCGCGTGCTGCTGACCGCCTACGCGGACACCAACGCGGCCATCGACGCGATCAACGTGGTCGACCTGGACCACTACCTGCTCAAGCCGTGGGACCCGCCGGAGGAGAAGCTCTACCCGGTCCTGGACGACCTGCTGGCGGCCTGGCGGGCGAGCGACCACCGGCCGGTGCCCAGCACGAAGGTGGTCGGGCACCGCTGGTCGGCGCGCTCCTCGGACGTACGGGAGTTCCTGGCCCGCAACCAGGTGCCGTACCGCTGGTACTCCTCCGACGAGCCCGAGGGGCGGCGGCTGCTGGCGGCCGCCGGGGCGGACGGGCGGCGGCTGCCGCTGGTCATCACCCCGGAGGGCACCCCGCTGGTCGAGCCGGACGCGCCCGAACTGGCCGCCCGCGTCGGGCTGGCGACGACGCCGACGGCCGACTTCTACGACCTCGTGGTCATCGGCGGCGGACCGGCCGGGCTCGGAGCGGCCGTGTACGGGGCGTCCGAGGGGCTGCGCACGGTGCTGGTGGAGCGGTCGGCGACCGGCGGGCAGGCCGGGCAGAGCTCCCGGATCGAGAACTACCTCGGGTTCCCCGACGGCGTGTCCGGCTCCCAGCTCACCGACCGGGCCCGCCGGCAGGCCGGCAAGTTCGGCGCCGAGATCCTCACCGCGCGCGAGGTCACGGGACTGGAGGTGAACGGCGCCGCCCGCGTCGTACGGTTCTCCGACGGCTCGGCGGTCGCCGCGCACAGCGTGATCCTCGCGACCGGGGTGTCGTACCGGCAGCTGCGGGCGCCGGGCACCGAGGACCTGACCGGCTGCGGGGTGTTCTACGGTTCCGCGCTCACCGAGGCGCCCTCCTGCCAGGGCCACGACGTGTACATCGTGGGCGGCGCCAACTCCGCGGGGCAGGCGGCGATGTACCTGGCCCGGGGCGCCAAGTCGGTGACGCTGCTGGTGCGCGGGCCGGACCTGTCGGCGTCGATGTCGCACTACCTGATCCAGCAGATCGACGAGGCGCCCAACATCGTCGTGCGCCCGAGGACGGTCGTCGACGCCGCGCACGGGGACGGCCACCTGGAGCAGCTGACGCTGCGCGACACCGAGAGCGGGCACACCGAACTCGTCGACGCGCAGTGGCTGTTCGTCTTCATCGGCGCGGCCCCGCTGACCGACTGGCTCGACGGGACGGTGCTGCGGGACGACGACGGGTTCATCCTCGCCGGGCCCGACCTCACCTCCGACGGGCGGCCGCCCGCGGGCTGGGAGCTGGACCGGCCGCCGTACCACCTGGAGACCAACGTGCCGGGCGTGTTCGTGGCGGGCGACGCGCGCGCCGAGTCCGCCAAGCGCGTCGCGTCCGCCGTCGGAGAGGGAGCCATGGCCGTGATGCTCGTCCACCGGTACCTGGAGCAGTCGTGAGCGGGCGGACCGTGCCGTGCAGCCCGCAGGAGATCGGCTCCCTGTTCCTGTTCGAGAAGCTCTCCCCCGAGCAGCTCGGACGGCTGTGCGGCGAGGGGCGGGTGGAGCGGTTCGAGGCCGGGCCCGTGTACACCGAGGGCGACCCGGCGACCTGCTTCTACGTGATGCTCGAGGGCACGGTCGTGCTGTACCGCCGGGTCGGCGGCGACGACGTCGAGGTCAGCCGCACCTCGCAGCGCGGGGTGTACGCGGGGGCCATGCAGGCGTACCTCGGGGACCGGGTGCCGCAGGTCTACAACAACTCGATGCGGGTGACCGAGCCGACCCGCTTCTTCGTGCTGCCCGCCCAGTCGTTCGCGGACGTCATGCAGGAGTGGTTCCCGATGGCCGCCCACCTGCTGGAGGGGCTGTTCTTCGGGTCGAAGAACACGCAGCGCGCCATCGGGCAGCGCGAACGGCTGCTGGCGCTGGGCTCGTTGTCGGCGGGGCTCACCCATGAGCTCAACAACCCCGCGGCGGCGGCCGTACGGGCCACCGCCACGCTGCGCGAGCGGGTGGCGAAGATGCGGCACAAGCTGGCCGTGATCGCCCAGGGCCCGTACTCGCGCAAGGCCCTCGCCGAATTGATCGACATCCAGGAGCGCACGGCCGAACGCGTCGCCAAGGCACCCGCGTTGAGCCCGCTGGAGGCCTCCGACCGGGAGGACGAACTCACCGACTGGCTCGACGACCACGGCATCCCGGAGGGCTGGCGGATCGCGCCCGTGTTCGTGCAGGCCGGGCTGGACGTGGACTGGCTGGAGCAGGTCGCGGCGGCCGTGGACGAGGACATCCTGCCGGGCGCGGTCGGGTGGCTGAACTACACCGTCGAGACCGAGCTGCTGATGGACGAGATCGACGACTCCACCACCCGGATCTCCCACCTCGTGGACGCCGCCAAGCAGTACTCCCAGCTGGACCGCGCCCCCCACCGGGTCGTCGACGTCCACGAACTCCTCGACAGCACGCTGCTGATGCTGTCCGGCAAGATCGGGCAGCGCATCCGGGTCGTCAAGGACTACGACCGCACGGTGCCGGACGTCCCGGCGTACCCGGCGGAGCTCAACCAGGTGTGGACCAACCTCGTCGACAACGCCGTCTTCGCCATCGACAGCGCCGGCGGGGAGGGCACCCTGACGGTGCGCACCGCCCGTGAGGGCGACCGGCTGCTGGTGGAGTTCCGCGACACCGGACCGGGTGTGCCGGCGGACATCCGCGGCCGCATCTTCGACCCGTTCTTCACCACCAAGCCGGTCGGCGAGGGCACCGGGCTGGGTCTGGACATCTCCTGGCGGATCGTCGTCAACAAGCACCACGGCAGCCTCCAGGTCGAGTCGGTGCCGGGCGACACCCGCTTCCAGGTCCTGCTGCCGCTGACCGCCCCCCGGCCCGACACCGCCCTGGAGACCGACCCCGACACCGCCGCCGGCTCCGACACCGCCGACGACCCCGAGACCACCGAGGAGCCCGTATGACCGACACCGACGCGCTGGACCCGAGCGTCCCGCCCAGCGGCACCGGCTGCGTCGAGTGCGACGCGACCGGCGGCTGGTGGTTCCACCTGCGGCGCTGCGCGGCCTGCGGCCACGTCGGCTGCTGCGACTCCTCCCCCTCCCAGCACGCCACCGCCCACTGGAAGGCCACCGGGCACCCGCTCGTGCGCAGCTTCGAACCGGGCGAGGAGTGGTTCTGGGACTACGACGACGACGAGCTGTACGAGTCCGGCCCGGAGCTGGCGGGACCGGCCTGCCACCCGGTGGACCAGCCGGCACCGGGCCCCGCTGGGCGCGTGCCGGCGGACTGGGCGCAGTCGCTGCACAACTGACCGCGCCGCGCACTCCCGCGAACCGACCGCCCCCCGCACTCCCGCGACCGGGCTCCCCACCCCGCCCCCGTTATGTTCTTCGCGGTCCTGCAAGAGGACCGCTGGCCTCCGGGCCCGGCATGACTGATGCCCCCTGTCGAAGGCATGACCTGGGGGGTGGTGTCACCGGGCCCGGGAGGTGCCGTCGGAGACGCTGATGAGAGGTCCGACCGCCGCCTGGCCGGGCGCAATGCCCGGCCGCTCGCGGGCGGCAGGTCTGCATAACGTGGATGCGCGAGTACGACACCGACGCCAAGGCCAGAGCCGCACCGAAGGAGTGGAGAGCACCGTGTTCGACACCAGCGACGTGGGCGTGTTCCTGGGTCTGGACGTCGGCAAGACGGCCCATCACGGCCACGGGCTGACCCCGGCCGGGAAGAAGGTCTTCGACAAGCAGCTGCCCAACAGCGAGCCGAAGCTGCGAGCCGTGTTCGACAAGCTGGCCGAGAAGTTCGGCACCGTGCTGGTGATCGTGGACCAGCCCGCCTCGATCGGCGCCCTGCCCTTGACCGTGGCCCGGGACGCGGGCTGCCAGGTCGCCTACCTGCCCGGCCTGGCCATGCGCCGGATCGCCGACCTCTACCCCGGCGAGGCGAAGACCGACGCCAAGGACGCCGCGGTGATCGCGGACGCGGCCCGCACCATGCCCCACACCCTGCGCACCCTGGAACTCACCGACGAGATCACCGCCGAGCTCACGGTCCTCGTCGGCTTCGACCAGGACCTCGCCGGCGAGGCCACCCGCACCTCCAACCGGATACGCGGCCTGCTCACCCAGTTCCACCCCAGCCTGGAACGCGTCCTCGGCCCCCGTCTCGACCACCAGGCCGTCACCTGGATGCTGGAGCGCTACGGATCCCCAGCCGCACTGCGCAAAGCCGGCCGCCGCAGACTCGTCGAACTGATCCGCCCGAAGGCACCGCGCATGGCCCAGCGCCTGATCGACGACGTCTTCGACGCCCTCGACGAACAGACCGTCGTCGTCCCGGGCACGGGCACCCTCGACATCGTCGTGCCGTCCCTGGCCGCCTCGCTCGCCGCCGTCCACACCCAGCGCCGGGCCCTCGAAACCCAGATCAACACCCTGCTGGAGGCCCACCCTCTTTCCCCGGTCCTGACGTCAATGCCCGGCGTCGGCGTCAGGACCGCCGCCGTCCTGCTGGTCACCGTCGGCGACGGCACCGGCTTCCCCACCGCCGCCCACCTCGCCTCCTACGCCGGCCTCGCCCCCACCACCCGCCAGTCCGGGACCTCGATCCACGGCGAACACGCACCCCGGGGCGGAAACCGGCAGCTCAAACGCGCCATGTTCCTCTCCGCCTTCGCCTGCATGAACGCCGATCCCGCCTCCCGCACCTACTACGACAAACAGCGAGCCCGCGGGAAAACCCACACCCAGGCCCTCCTCCGTCTCGCCCGCCAACGCATCAGCGTCCTGTTCGCCATGCTCCGAGACGGCACCTTCTACGAAACCCGCACGCCCAGGGACGTCGAGCTCGCCGCCTGACCCCGCAAACCCGAACCACACCAAACCCGACAGAGGTGCCTTGACGAAAGACATAGAGGCACCCCCCCCCCGCGAAAGGGGCACATCAATTTCATCGAAGCGGCCTCAACACCCTACAAGGCACAGCAGAATTGGCCATTCAGGAACCGTGCATCCCGTCCGTCGGCTGGCCGTCCTGCTCCTTCGGCAGCCGCCACTGCGCGCCACCAGGAAGAGGGGGCACAAGACGTGAACACAAGCACTTGACAGGGAATTGTGTTCATGTGTCCATGAGACGCGGATTTCCGGCGGGCCCGCGGTGCTGTGGGTGGGCTTCCCCTTGGACTCCCTGATCTGGACCGGGCCCGAAGGTGAGCCGAAGTGGTACGCGACCTACCCGACCCTACGACGAGGCTTCTGCCCCGACTGCGTTATGCAAGCGGAACACGTGTCCCGTATGACCTCGGGGGCAATGGGACAGCCGTTCGCTAAGGAACGATCTTGTGCGCCTAGCGCAGTGATCCACTCTGCTGCCGGTGGGGAGCTCGTGTCCTGCTCTCCCAGCGCTGCGCGGCCGACTTCCTGCCTGCCGCACCGGCCGGCGGGGAGCGGTGCTCGCACGTCTCACCGCCGGCTGGGGACCGCCGGGGGTTGGTCACCGCCACCTTGAGCAAGGGCGATCACCCAGCTGCGCTGCGCTCGGTCTCGGGCACCGACAGAAGCCAGTGCACGGCATTGTCGCGGAAGGACGCGTGAATCGGCACGAGGTCTGAGCTTGTTATTTAACCTTTGCGGGCTTTGAGGCGATTACGTTCCGCGATGGAGTCGGGCCGCCTGGTCGTTTTGCCCACGTCATGGACTCTGTTGCTGAATTGCCTGCAGGGGTGCGGGGTGGCCCGGCATGATCGTTGGTGCGGTCGTTCTGTCTGCCCCGGCCGTAGGGGGTTGGTGC
>NZ_JBHWKO010000060.1:0-36210 GCF_042731035.1 Streptomyces sp. NPDC059895 | reverse complement strand
TCGGTGTCGTACTCCGGCCGCACCTCGGCGACCATCCGCACCGCACGACGGCGCAGCTCAAGCGGGTAAGGGGAAGGACGTGCCATGACTCGATCTTTTCATGAAATCGAGTCTCCATTCGAGCCGGGGCGGTTCACCTCGCGGGTCGGCGTCTACTTCCTCCTGGCGATGTGCCTGTTTCCCGAGGTCGGCTTCCGGCTGGTCTGGGACAAGCTGACCGCCGGTCTGTCGGGGATGGTGATCGTCTGCCCGAGCACGAAAGCGTTACGTGAATCTGCGCCGCAGACTCGGCAGCGCGCCGGTGCGGGCGTCGTTCGAGGTGCTGGCCGGGCCGTTGGCCCGGCCGACCACGCCGGGGGTACGGTTCGGCCCGTATCGGACGGTGTCGTTCGACGGCTGCAGCTCGATCAAAGTGCCCGACAGCGAGCGCGACCGGGGCTGGTTGGGGCGGTGCCCGCACGGCGGCTATCCCCAGGTCGAGCTGATGACACTGGTCGAGACCGGTACCCGAGCCGTGATCGGAGCGGTCTTCGGTCCCACCCGGGAGGGCGAGACCTCTTACGCCACCAGGTTGTTGCATCATCTGGGCCCCGAGATGCTGGTGCTGTGGGACCGGGGCTTCGACGCCAACGACTTCCTCGCCGCCGTGCACGCCACCGGTGCACGGATCCTGGGCCGCATTCGCCAGCGCCGGCGCCCACCAGTCCTGAAGCCGCTCGCTGACTCCTCCTACCTGTCGGTCATCGGCGGCGTCCCGGTGCGCATCATCGAGGCCCGGGTGAACGTCATCTGCACGGACGGCAGCACCTTCGAGGGCTCCTACCGCCTGGCAACCACGCTGCTGGATGCCCGCCGTTACCCCGCCGACCGCCTCGTGCACCTCTATCACGAGCGTTGGGAGCACAAGAGCGCCTACTACGCGCTCCGCCACACCATCCTGCACGCACGAATCCTGCGCTCTCACGATCCAGCCGGCGTCGAGCAGGAGATGTGGGCTCTGCTCACTCTCTACCAGCTTCTGCGTCGCACCATGGTCGAGGCGGCGGAGTCCCAGCCGGGCACCGATCCCGACCGCTGCGGCTTCACCATCGCCTTCCAAACTGCTCGCGACCTGCTGGTATGCGCGGAAGGAGTCTTCGAACAAGGCATCGGGGAGATCGGCCGGCGAGTCCTGTCGGCGCTGTCGCCCACGCGGCGGTCCCGTGTCAGCACCCGCAAGGTGAAGTCACCCATCTCCCGTTACGCGGAAAGGAAATTGGACGGCCGCCCCGACGGCAGCAAGGTCGTGACCTCGACGACGATCACTTTCCTGCCGCCCCCACCGCCACAGCCCGCACTGCCCGCGACGACCGGCCGGGAGAACACCGGCAACCGCATGGCACGTGTCCTGACCATCCTGCAGGCAGAGCCCGAACGGCTGTGGCGATCAAGAGAGATCGCTGAACTCCTCGGCGACGTCACCCTCGCCGCCACCTATCGCCAACTCGCCCGCTGGACCGAGAGAGGAATGATCAAGAGAGTCCGCACCGGCCGCTACGCGGCAATCACGCAGATGGCGACCCCCCTTGCGTGACCAGCGGAAACGCTAACTACCCGGCCGTGGGGGAACTTCACCCGGAAGTGAGCCCCTCATGGCGGACACCCAACTCACCCGCCTGCGCATCCGGCTGCTCGCAACCGCCTACGCCAACGCGGACTTCTGGACGCGCCGTGCAGCCTTCCTCACGGACCAGGCCCTGGCCGCGCTCACACGCCGCGACCCCGCTGCAGCCGAAGACCTGGCCACACGACAGGCGGCACCGGAATTCCTCCACGACACCCAGACCCTGGGTGCGGCCGTGGAGGCTGGCATCGACACCGCCCACTGGGAGGAACGGCGCGCGGAGATGCAGGCCCGAACCCGCGAGGCCCCGCAACGGTCCGCGAAGTCTGACGCGGACGCGGGCCAGACGCCCGGGCACCGCGATGTGGGGGCGCCGCATGAGCGCGGCCCCGGCCGTGCCCGAGGGCGACTGGATCCGCGGCCTCAGCATCAGACAGCCGTACGCCGCCGCTTCCTCGCCGGGGCAAAGACGATCGAGAACCGGTCCCGGCCGTGGCGGCTGGGCGGGGTGCTGCTGCACGCGAGCGCGACCGTCGACCGCCCTGCCCTGTGCCTCCCGCTGGTCAGCCGCACGATCCGGCGCTGTCAACGGGGGATCCGTCTGCATTCCACAGGAATGGGGCAACCGGAGACCGGAGACTCCCCGGGCGGCACGTCGTGCTCCGAGTACCGCACGGCTCGCAGCGGCAAAGCCTCTGGAAAGCCGTCGTCGCTCAGGACCGGTTCGTCACCGTCGTAGGCCAGCGAAAGCGACGGGTCGGCCAACGCGCGAATGCGCACGATTAGTTCGGCCTCGTCCCCGGTCACCCTCGGCGGGATGGCCTGGGTGGGGACCGGCCGGAAGCCGAGACGGGCCTTGAAGTGAAACAGCCCGGGTTGCACAGTGTGCCCGAAGAGGGACGGATCGTTCCCCAGGGAAGCCCAGGTGAGCCGTCGGTGCCGCGCGGCCTCCAGGGCCGTCGAGTAGAGCACGCGCGAGAGCATTCCCTGGCGAGCGCCGTCATCGACGGCGGAGAACCTCAGCTGCACCATGGCCTGGTCGGGGCGCAGCCATCCCAGACATCCGCCCACCAGTCGGTCGCCAGCGTACGCGTGGACCGCGAGAAGCGAGTCGAGCCGGCGTGCCAGTTGACGTTGCTGACGGCGCGCGTAGTTGACCCCCCGCTCCATGCGGGCCACCTGCCGGTCGTACAGCTCCAGGAAGTGCAGCAGATCGCGCTCCGTCACCTCTTCGAGCACGACCAGCTCGATGCCGTTGGCCTCTGCACGGCGTGCGGCCTGCCGGATGCTCTGCCTCTCCTTGAGGGGAAGCCGGCTCAAGAACGTCTGTTCCGAGTCGAGGAGTGGTGCCATCCAGTTCACCCAGACCGGCTTCACGAGGAAGCCGGCGGCCTCGAGCTTCCGCCGGTGCTCGAGCGAGGTGAGCCGCACCTTGACGAGGTCGACGTCCACCGACGGATCGTGCCAGTTGCGCCCCAGCGCTTCGTCGAGGCCCACCCGCGCGATCTTCACTCCGGACGGGTCGTCAGTGACCGTGGCCATGGGGCGTCTCCCCTTCCGGCATGTCGACGGGACACTTCCAGCCCTCGGGGACCGCGCGGCCGGAGAACTGGGCGACACGGGGCCGCAGCAGCGACGGGTTGACCGAGCCCTGCAGGCGGCGGTCCCGCGACCGGATCTTGTCCTGCATCGAGGTGTAGCTGCCTGCCTGCCGCAACGGCGCCATGTGCGAGAGGGCGTTGAAGACCAGGGTGGGCCGGCGGAACGTGCGCGCAGCGCGGGAGGCACCCGGGTGCATCCCGACGACGAAGAAGTTCCGGTGCCCGAAGTAGAAGCCCGGGTCGCTGACCGCGTCCTCCTCCTGATCGGCGCCAGCCGGGCCGTCGGCACACCCGCCCGTCCGGTCGGCCGACCGCATGCCCCGCAACTGCTTCCACAGGAGCGCCTCGAAGTCCTCCTCGCCGAGTCCGTCCGGGCCGTCGAACGCCGCGACGTGCACGGCCACCGGGTGGCTCTGCTCGGGGAAGTCCGTGACGAACCGCGTCAGGTCCCCGGCACACTCCGAGACCGCTGCGGCCGACCCCAGCCGCGGGTACCACCCGAAGCGGTACTGGCCCCGCCGGAGTGCCGAGGCACCACCCAGGCAGGGGAACGTGCCGCTCAGCACCAGTGCACGGAACTCTTCGTGTACCGCGTGCGCCTCCTCCGTCGTCACGCCGCAGGCTCCTCTTCCGCCGGCCGGGCCAGCTTTGCCGCCAGCCGGTGTACCAGGGCGAGGCTGGTGAGCGTGGGGTTGGCGGCTCCCAGCCGGGGGAAGACCACCGGCCCCGCAGCGAAGAGGCCATCGACCGCCCGGAACTCCTGGTCCTCGTCGAGCAGCCGGCCGATGGGCAGCGTCCCTCCCTCGTGGTCCTCGGTGCCCAGGGAGTTCGCCCAGGTGACGGGTTGACCGGGTACGAGGGTCCGCACAAACTCCTCAAGGAAGACGGAGTTGTCGTGCCCGGGGGCGTCGTAGTCGTCGAAGACGAGTTCGACCGGGCGGGCTCCGGTCAGCTCACAGAACTCCGTGTAGACCAAGCGCAGAAGACGCCGCTGAGCGTCGAGGAGAAGCCGGTCGTCGGCCGACGGCACGGAGTGCACCAGCGTCTCCCACGGGAACGACGGGGTCGGCGTGCAGGCGACGTAGCTTTCCGGTCCCGGCAGTTGCTCGCCCATCGCCCGAATGTCCACGACCACTGCGTCGTCGGCCCGGCGGTGTACGTCGAGGAACAGGTTGGAACGGGTTGCCGCGTCGGTGGGCGCGCAGTAGGAACCCGGCGGGACCACCTTGAGCAGGCGCCGGGCGCAGTCCCCGTCGAGTCGCAGGGAGACGCCCTGCACGATGTGGTCCGCCAGGCCGGTCAAGCGGGCCGTGGCCGGCTCGGTTGTGCGGTACAGCGCCTGAATCGCCAGGCGGCTGGACTCTAGCGTCCCGGCGCACAGCACGACCTGCTCCGCGGCGATCTGCACTTCCTCCTCCGTGTCGTCAGCCCGTACGACGACGCCGTGCACCGTGCCGTCGCGCACCACCACGTTGATCACCTCCACCTCGGTGCACAGGCGGACCCCCGGCAACGGGGCACGGCGAGCACCGGACTCCGCATCCCACCAGTGCTCCATCGGGGTGTACGCCCGCCACCGTCCCGAGTCGTCGGCACCGGTGTCCTCGACGCGGGCCAGGGGCGTGGGCAGCCATCCGGTCCCGCCGACCGTGATCGGCCTCGGAGCAGGCCTCACCGCACCGTCGCCGGGCGGCCCGCCGTGCGTTCGCCGCCACTCGTCGAGCATGGTGGCGACGCGCCGGTAGAGCCCCGGGCCCTCCTGCCATCCGTCGCGGAGGTCGGAGACGACCCGCGCGGGCCACCACGGCGGGGCGAACGCCCAGTCTTCCAGCGGAAGCATCACGCCGTACCAGTAGAGGGAGCGGCCGCCGAGCCGCCTGCGGATCCCGGACGTCCCCTCGTAGTGCGGCGCGGTGATGGAGTGCCACGGCCGGTGGAAGTACGGATCGGCCCCGAGGCCGAGCCACATCCGCAGCGCCTCCTCGGGCGGATGGATGCGGTTTACGTGGCGCGGGTCGTCGACGGGCCCCGCCTCCAGGACCACGATGTCGCGGGCGCCCCGTCGGGACAGCTCCTTCGCTAGTTCGAGCCCGGCGAAGCCGCCCCCCACGATCAGTGTCCGGCACCGGGACGGCAGGTCGTTCTCCCTGGACATGGTGTTCCTCCTCCCCATCACGGTTGTACGGCTCGCGCGTCGAAGATGTCGAAGGCCTGTTGGAGCGCCTTCACTGGATCCCCGCGCGGGATGAACTCGTGTCCCACGAACCCGTCGTAGCCCCACGCGCGCAACGCGTCGGCGATCGCCGCCCAGTTGACCTCCTGCTGGTGGTCCAGCTCGTGGCGTCCCGGTACGCCGGCCGTGTGGAAGTGACCGATGCGATCGAGGTGCGCCTCGATGGTGCGCAGCAGGTCACCCTCCATGAGCTGCATGTGGTAGACGTCGTAGAGGATCTTGAGGCTGCCACTGCCCACCCGGTCCACGACGGATGCGGCCCAGTTCGTGGAACGGCACTGGTGCTCGGGGTGGTCGACCTTGGTGTTCAAGGGTTCCAGGAGAAGTCCGACGCCAGCCCGCGCGGCCTCCTCCGCCAGCGGGGCGAGTGCTTCGGCACACGCAGCCACGGCCTGCTCGTCGTTCAGGGAGCCCTGGTCGCCTGACATGACGGACAGGTGGCGCACCCCCTCCGCATGGGCCAGAGCGATGGAGCGTCGCACCTGCTCGCCGAGTTCGGCGTGACGGGTGGGGTCGTTGAAGCCGTCCTCGATGGTTGCGTGCCCGTCGACGACGACCAGCTCCAAGCCCAGAGCGCGTGCGCGCGGCCAGAGCTCCCGCGGCAGGAAGTCCACCCCCCTCATCCCCACTTCGGCGGCGCGTTCCAGCAGGTACGGAACCTGGTGACGGGCCTCGGCAAAAGACCACCAGGCGAAACTCTGCGCATACGTCACGGTGGGACTCCCCTCAGAGATCAACGGAATCAAGGGCCTCGACGAGATGTGAGACCCACAGGTGGACCAGCCGCACGAGCTCCGGGTGGGCGCCGATCGAGTCGGTCATCAGCCGGTACGTCTCCAGTTGGTGCGCCGCACCGAGGACCGCCGCGAAGCGGGACGCCTCGGTGAGGATCCGGTGAGGCAGTACGGCCGACCACGCTGCGGCGAACTGCCGCTCCGCCTCGGCCCGACGGGTGTCGTCGGCGGTCATCAGGGGCCGGGCCAACTCGACGAACGGATGTGCCACGCATCCGTCGGTCCAGTCGATGATCTGCCAGCGGTCCCCCGTCCAACGGGCGTTCTCCGGCTGGATGTCGCCGTGCACGAGCGTGTCCGGCACACCCAGGTCCATCACGGCCGCGACCACCGCCTCCAGCTTCGCCAGCCGCTGCGCCAGACCGTCCCGTTCCGCTGGTGACAATGGGTGGGTGCGCCTCAGGAGCCCGGCGACGGCGCCCGGCACGGTGTCGGGTCCCCGGTACGGGCAGCCCAGTTTCAACAGCTCCTCGGCGCGGCCGACGGAGGCCTGCTGGACGCGCGCCACGGCCGCGATCACGTGCTCGGCCGGCTGCCCCCGCTCGGGGGCCATCTCCTCCGCGAGGAGCCAGGCGTTCCCGAAGGCCGGTACCCCCGGAGCCTGCCGCGGGACCGCTTCGCTCACCCAGTGGGCGAGCGCGCCCTCGTGTCCGAACACGTCCGGTACCGCTTTGAACCACAGGGGCCGGGTGTCGGTGACGACACGCAACACAGCCGAGACGTCCCAGTGCCGCACCTGTCGCGGCCGGCCGACCCGGGCGGTGCCCAGCCTGCCGAGTTGCTCGTCGACCAGCGCGAGCATGCGCCCGTACCAGCCGGGGAGCTGCCACCAAGGACCGCCGAAGGACGTGTCCGGTGTGCCGGTACCAGGCGGAGACGAGGGCAGCTCCTCGACGTCGACCGTGTCACCGTCCGTGACGCGTAGCAGGGCCACGTCCAGGCCGAGTTGCTCCCGGACGGCCTCGACGACGCGCCAGGGTGTGGCCTGGGTCCCGTGGTCGATCCGGACCCGCGGCAGCTCCTCCCGGTAGGCTCCCCGGGACGCCCGCCACGTCGAGCGGATCCGCACGAACACGTCCTGGGCCGCGCTCATGAACCGCCTCCCCCGCGTACCGCGCCCCGCGGTACCACGTACGGCCGCCGCGCGTACGGGTAGTGCGGTAGTGGCACCCTGCCCGTGGCTCCCCAGCGGGGAAGCTCCTCCCAGGCGACGTCCGTCCCGTGCACCCACACATGGGCGAGCGCGTCGAGCACGGCGTCCCAGGGGTCCTCGTCGCCGGAGTGCGGCAGGAGTCCCACCGCGCGCTGCCCGGCGCCGTCCACGCCGTACGCCTGCCACGGCGCCGATGCCGTGCCGACCGCTCCACAGACCACCCAGAGCGAGGGGGCATCGGGCCCCGCGCCTTTCCCGGGCGCCGGGGACACGCGGGGCTGCTGCGCCGCAGCATCGCTGCCGAGGCGGGGGCCCGCCTCGGCGCACAGCGAGCGCACGGCTTCCGCCAGGTCCGTCGTGCCCAGGACCGTGGCGGCGAGCAGTGCCCCCGCGCCCCGGCCCACGACGCGGGCGGGCCGGACACCGCACTCCAGCAGCATCCGTCCGAGCGCGTACTCGGCGGCGAAGAGGGTCGCCGTCCGTTCGTCCGCGCCGCCGCAGTGGCCGAGGCACTCGTCGACGGCCGTAGCGAAACCGGCGTGACGCTCCCGGAGGTCGGCGATCCAGCCCGTTCCGCTTTCCCCGGTCCCGGTGGCGCCTGGGAAGACGAGCACGACGGGGAGAGTCGTGCCGTCTCCACGGGCTGTCACGGCCGCGGTCGGGTCGGCGAGCGTGTCCGCCGCGTGTTTCACGGTCCTGGCACGCAGCGCCGCGCGCACTGGGAGGGCCCTTCGACCGACCTGCGTGGTGAAGGCGACGTCCGCCAGCCGGTGGCCCGAACCGCCCAGCGCGGCGGCGAGGTTCCGCCGCACGGTGCTCTCGGCGTCCTTGTCGCAGGCGGACCACAGAAGGAGCTGTGACTCCGCGGTGCCCTGGTCGGTCTCCCCGGTGCTTCGTTGACCACCAAAGGGTGACCGGGACTCGGGTCCTTCTTCCACGACCAGGTGGGCATTGGTCCCTCCGAAGCCGAAGGAGCTGACCCCGGACAGGCGTGGTCGTTCCGGGGTCCTGGGCCACTCCAGCAGCCGGTCGGCCACGCGGAACGGCGTCTTCTCCAGTTCCAGCAGGGGGTTCGGGGTTCGGAAGCCGGCGACCGGCGGAAGTGCCCCGTGATTCAGGGCCAGGAGCGTCTTGATCAAACCGGCCACGCCGGCGGCCGGACCAAGGTGACCGATGTTCGACTTCACCGACCCGACGACGCAGCTCCCGGCGGTCGATTCGCCATCGGCCAGCGCGCTCAGGGCGTCCTTCAGCCCTTGGATCTCGACGGGGTCCCCCACCTGTGTGGCGGTCCCGTGCAGCTCCACGTAGGAGAGTCCGGCCGGGTCGACGTCCGCCACGGCAAGCGCCTCAGCGATTACCCTCCGCTGTCCCTCCACGCTAGGGGAGGTGAAGGTCGCGCGCTGCGCACCGTCGTTGTTGACGGCCGACCCCCGGATCAGTCCCCAGACCGTGTCACCGTCCGCCAGTGCCTCGTCGAGGCGTTTGAGGACGACCACACCGCCGCCGCTGCCGAAGACCGTGCCGTCGGCAGCGGCGTCCAAGGGCCTGCACACGCCATCGGAGGACTCCACTCCGCCCCGTACGTGGCGATAGCCGAGCCCGTAGGGCATCTCGATCTGCACGCCGCCCGCCAATGCGATGTCGCATTCGCCCGCGCGCAGCGCCTGGGCGCCCATGTGCACGGCGACCAGCGAGGAGGAGCACGCCGTGCGGACTGGGATGCTGGGGCCGGTCAGCCCGAGCCGATACGAGACGAACGACGTCAGGTAGTCGGCGTTGTTGGCGAGCGTGATGCCGGTCTCTCCCAAAAGCGGGTACAGCCCTGGGTCGGCCCGGAGGTGGTCCTCCGCGTAGCGGTCGTCGGCGCAGCCCGCGTACAGGCCGATCACGTCGTGGTGTCCCGGGACGTGTCCGGCGTTCTGCAGGGCGCTGGAGCAGAGCTCCAGCAGGAGCCGGTGCTGGGGGTTGCGCACCACGCACTCCCGCTCCGACATGCCGAAGTACCCACGGTCGAGACCCCAGGGGTCGTCCAGCAGCGGCCGAGCGCGCACGTAGCCCGGCCGCCGGATCTCCTCGGGATCCGCGCCGGCCCCGAGGAGATCCTCCTCGGACAGACGGTGGATGGAGTTGCGCCCTGCGACGAGGTTCGTCCAGAACTCCTCGGTGTTCGCGGCATCGGGCAGCCGTGCGGCCAGACCGATGACCGCGATCGGATCACTCATTCCTCACGGTTCCTTCGGTAGCTCTTGTGCGGTGTCGGAATCGGTGACGCGCCGCCCTACCGGGGCGGACGCGCGGCCAGTCGTGCACGGGCGCCGCGCCGGGCGGCCAGATCGCCCTGGCGACCGGTCCTCGCGGGCCCGGGCGGTGGTGTCTGCGGGCCGCGGCGGTCGGCGAGGTGCTCGGCCAGGGAGCGTGGGCTCGGGAAGCGGAAGATCTCGGCCAGTGCGAAGCGGACGCCGTGGGCGGCGAGTCGCTGATGCAGGTGCACGAGGTCCAGTGAGCGGAGCCCCCACTCGAAGAACGTGCCGTCCGGCCCCGTCCGCGCACCCGGCGGGCCGGACCGCTCCCGGGCCAGCTCACCCGCCTCGCGGGCGATCAGCGCGGCCAGGTCGGCGGGGGGCCCGGGCTCGCCGGACGGGGCCAGCGCGGCGGCGGCCGGCAGAGCCGCGAGGGCGCTAAAATCGGTCTTTCCGTTGACCGTCACCGGAAGGCGGTCGACCCGCGTGAACCGCACGGGCAAGGCCCACTGCGGCAGATGTGCGCGCAACGCCCGTCGCAGACCGTCGCTTTCGAGCACCTGCGGGGCCACGTACCAAGCCTCGATCCGGTCGGGGGCGTCCGGAGCCGCGGCGACCGCGCAGTCCGTCACGCCGGGCAGCGCCGCGAGGACTCGCTCGATCCCGGCCGCCTCGACTCGGTGACCGTGCACGCCGATCTGCCGGTCGGCACGTCCGAGGACCACGATCCGGCCGTCGGGCGTCCGGTAGGCGAGGTCCCCCGTTCGGTAGGTCCGGTCCCTCGCCGTCCCCGGCACGTGGCGCGGAGGCGTGCGGCCCGACCCGCCGCGGTACTCCAGCGCCAGTCCCCTGCCGGTGACCACCAGTTCACCGGGGACACCGACGCCTGCCTCCCCGCGCGGCGTACGGACCGACAGCCCGCGGTGCGGGACGACGGCGGCCACGGCGACGGTCCCCGTGGCCGAGGAGGAGTCCCGCGGGCCCGGGCGCTCCCAGCGGCCCAGCGCGCTCGCTTGTGGGGTCTCCGTGGTGCCGTAGAGGTTGTGGACCTCGGCCCCGGGACACAGGCGCCCGACCGCCGCGGCGTCCGCGTCGCGCAGTGGCTCGCCGTGGAAGACGACGTGCCGTATCCGGTCCAGCGCCATCGGCCCGGACGCCACCGCGGTCACGAGCCGTGCGCGGGTCGCGGTGGTATGCCACACCGTCGTACCGGTCTCCTCGAAGAGCCGGGGCAGATCGGCCGGGTGCAGCCGGGCTTCGTCCGGAATGTGCACGGCGGCGCCCAGGACGAGGGGAAGCAGCAGGTCTCGGAAGACCGGGTCGTGGGCCGGCGGCGTGGTGAGGCAGAAGACGTCGTCGGCGTCCAGGCCGAGGTGGTCCGCGTACCAGTCGAGTGCCTCGGGCAGCGCCTCGGACGGCAGTGCCACGACCTCCGGCGTGCCGGTCGTTCCCGACGTCATGAGCAGATGACCCACCGTTCCCGCGGCCATCGCCGTCGACCCGGCGGCGCTCGGCGCCCCCTCTGCGGGTAGGTCGCCGCCCAGGCCGAGCATGGGGACAGCGGCGTCCTCGGCCGTGTCCGCCGTGTCACCGGGCGCGTCGAGCCGTATCCGCAGGACGGCACCGGCGGCGGACAGGGCGGCGCCGTTCCACCGGTCGGGATGGGAGACGTCGAGGAGGAGCACGGGACGGCCGGTGAACCAGGCGGCGAGAACGGCCACCGGCAGGTCGCGGTGCCGCTGGGCGTACACGGCGACCGGGCCCGACGTGGGGGCGTCCCGGGTCGCGTGGGCGATCAGCCCGGCGATCCGTCGTACCCGGTCGGCCAGTTCGCCGTACGTCGTCGCGCCGTCGGCGGTGTGGACGGCCACGTTCCCGGGCCGCTCCCGCCCGTGGTCGAGCACCCGGGCCACCAGATCCGTGCAGGTGCGCACCGCGCCCCGGGCAGGTGCCGGAGTGGCGGCGGCGACCATGCCCGTGGTAGTGACCGGCGCCGCGCCCCCGGCCAGCCGGGTGACCTCGTCGGCGCACTGGCTGAGGAACTCGCGTGCGATGTCGTCCGGCCACAGGTCCAGCGCGTGGACGAGTCGCAGCACGTACCCGCCGTCCGGTGAACGGCTGACGTACAGAGCTGCGTCGAAGAGGGACCAGGGCGTCGGCGGTTCGACCGGCGTGGCCCGGTACCCCGCGAACGTGGTGGGCGGGGCCGCCTGTGTGAGGTCGTTGAACCAGACCTGGAACAGCGGGTTGCGTGACGGGTCGCGAGGCAGTCCGAGTTCCTCGACGAGTCCGTCGAAGGGCAGGGACCCGTGCTCGACGGCCGACAGCAGCGCGTCCGCCACGGGTTCCAGCAGGTCTTCGGGACCGGCACCGCCCGGGACGGCGAGGCGCACGGCGAGGGTGCGCATGAAGAACCCGACGGTGCGGTGCTCCTGCGGCGACTCCCGACCGGAGACGGGCACGCCGATCGTCAGGTCGTCAACCCCGGCCCAGTCGGCGAGCACTCTTGCGTAGCAGGCCAGGATCAGCATGGCCGGGGTGACGCGCCGTTCCAGGGCACGCTGCCGCAGCGACGCGCTCACGGCGGGGCCCAGCTCCCGCTCTACGCCGGATCCCCGGAAGGTGGGCACCGCGGGGCGTGGGCGCTGGAGCGAGAGGTTCAGCTCCTGAGGGGCGTCCTTCAGCCGCTCCCGCCAGTAGGCGATCTCGCGGGCACGCCTGGACGGCGCGGGGGGCCGTCCGGCCGTCGCGTCGCCGGGGCGCGGTGCCGGGTCCGGTTCGCCGCCCTGCCCGGTGCCGTCACGGCACTCGAAGTCGTAGCGGGTGGCCAGCTCGGTGCAGAGCAGGTCCAGGGTCTGCTGGTCGGAGACCATGTGGTCGAGGGAGACGAGTACCGCGCTGCGTCGCGCACCGCTCATGTCCAACAGCAGGCCGAGGGCAGCCCTGGGCAGTCGGTGCGCCCGGAAGACCGGCCAGGCGGTGTCCGCGGCGAAGTCCCGTACAGCCTGCCGCCAGCCACGGTCGGCGTGGGACGACAGGACGACGCGTGTGGCGGACGCCGGCAGTGCGGACACCTCGTGGACACGGGCCACGGGAGTTCCTGCGGGGCTGGTGTCGATCGTCGTCCGCAGCGCCTCGTGCCGGGCCACCAGCCACGCCCACGCCCGCTGCAGCGCGGCGGCGTCCAGCAGACCCTGGACCTCCAGCAGGCCGACGACGTTGTAGGCGGGTGAGTCCGGGAACATCTGCTGGTGGATCCACAGGCGTCGCTGCTGCGGGGAGAGGGCGGGCGGCCCGGCGGGCCCCGGAGCGGCCGACGGCAGCGGCCCACCTTCGTCCGCTGGCACCAGTGCGCGCAGTCCGGCCAGGGAGATGTTCCGGCGTAGGATCGTCGCGAGGGACGGCCGGATTCCCCATCGCCGCTCCACGGCGGCGATCAGTCGTACGGCGGCGAGACTGTGCCCGCCCGCTTCGAGAAAGCCCGTGTCCTCGTCCGGCGGGGGGCCGCCCAGGGCCTCGGCCCAGAGGCAGCCCAGCGGGTCGTCGTCCGGGGCCGGGCGAGGCGTCGGCCCGTCGGCGAGCCGTTTGAGCAACGCGGCACGGTCCAGCTTCCCGTTCGGCGTGAGGGGGAAGGACTCCATCCTCTCGATCCGGGTGGGGACCAGGTGGCGGGGAAGCCGGGCGGCCAGCGCCCGCTGGAGGGCGGCAGGGTTCGGCCCGTCCTGCTTCCGCGGGTCCTGCTCCGGGCGGTCCTCGGCGATCACGAAGCCGGCCAGGTATCCGTCACCGTGGCAGTTCCTCGCCGCAACGACGACGGCGCGGTCGACCCCCGGCACGGCGCACAGCGCGCTCTCCACCTCGGCCGTCTCGATGCGGAAGCCGTTGACCTTCACCTGGGTGTCGGTGCGCCCGATGAACTCCATCTCGCCGTCCGCCCGGACGCGCACCAGGTCGCCCGTGCGGTACATGCGGCCGTCGGGAGGGCCGAAAGGGTCCCGCACGAAGCGCTTGGCGGTGAGCCGGGGCTGGCCCAGGTAACCGCGCGCCAGGCCCTCCCCGGCGATGTAGAGCTCCCCCTCCTGTTCCACGGCCACCGGCTTCAGTTCGCCGTCCAGAACGTGTAGCGAGGTGTTTCGGGCCGGTCGCCCGATGGGGACGGGCCCCGGGGGGAGCACCGAGCCGGGCGGCACATGAAAGATCATGCAGCCCACGGTGGCTTCGGTGGGGCCGTACTCGTTGAACACGTGCACGCCGGGGTTCGCGCGGCGCCACCGGTCCAGTTGTTCGGCGGTGAGCTGCTCGCCGCCGATCACCAGGCTGCCGCCGGCCCGCACCAGTCCGGGCAGTGCGTCGAGCAGTGCGAGGTGGCTGGGCGTCACCTTGAGGAAGTCGCAGGCGCCGGACGGCCCGTCGCCGTCGGCCGACTCGTCGAGTTCGGCCACCTTGAGCGTGCCGCCCACGGTCAGGGGCGCGAAGAGCGTCGTGACGGTCAGGTCGAAGGAGACCGGTGAGTGGAGGATCGTCGCCCCGTCCAGGCCGGGGTAGGACGCCACCGCCCACGTCACGTAGTCGACGACGGATCGGTGCTCGACGATGACGCCCTTGGGACGGCCGGTGGAGCCCGAGGTGTAGATGACGTACGCCGGGTGCCGTGGTGTCGGCGGCTGCGCCGGGCGGGCCTTTCCCGGCCCGCTGTCCAGGTCCCCGAGGTCGTCCGGCCGCACGCCGTCGTCGATCAGGACGGGCCGCGAGAACGCGGGCAGTAGCGACGTCAGGGATCCGGCGGTGACGACGCACACCGGTGCCACGTCGTCCAGCATGTACAGGATGCGGTCGCTCGGGTAGTCGGGGTCCATGGGGACGTAGGCGGCGCCGCTCTTGAGGACCGCGTACAGGGCGACGACGAGTTCGGGCGAGCGCGGCAGGACGACGGCGACGTAGCGCTCGGGGCCGGCACCGCGCCGCACCAGGCGGGCGGCAAGCTGGCCGGCCGCGGCTTCCAGCTCGCCGTACGACAGGCTGCGGCCCTGCCCCTCGACCGCCGTGCGCCCTGGTGTCCTGGTGGCCTGCCGCCGCAGCAGCTCCGGCAGCGTGAGGTCGGGAACCTCCCGGTACTCACCGGTGAGGGCGGCGGCAACCCGGCTGTCCGTCCCACTGCCCGTCCTGTTGTCCGTCCTGTGGTCCATTCAGGGCTCCAGACCCACGAGGTCCGCACTGAACTTCCAGAGCTGTGCGGCCAGTTCGCCGTCGCGGGCGAGCGGGGCGGGTTCCTTCGGGAGGCGGTCCACGTAGTAGAGGCCGCGCGGGTCCCCGCCCTCGGCGTCGGTCGCGAGCCAGACCAAGGTGTCCGCGCCCTTCTCCGGGGCCGCCAGCAGAAACCTCTCGAAGGGCTTGACCAGCCGGACGAAGGGAGAGTCCCGGTTCAGGTCGGTCGTGACGGCACCGGGGTGGAAGGCGGAGGCGGGCAGTCCGGTCCGCCTGCGCAGCTCGCTCGTGAACAGGATGTTGGCCAGCTTGGAACGCCCGTAGGACCGTTGGCTCTTCCACCCGTGTGCCATCTGAGGGTCGCCGAAGTTGAAGGCGCCCTTCACATGGGTGGACGAGGAGGTGGTGACCACCCGGCCAGCGGACTCTTGCAGCCGTTCGCCCAGGAGGCGGGTCAGCAGGTAGGGGGCCAGGTGGTTGACGGCCAGGTTCAGTTCGTACCCGTCCGCCGTCAGCGTGCGCCGACTGGGCTGCGCGGCCGCATTGTTGACCAGGGCGTCGATGCGCGGACAGCGTTCCAGCAGGGCCGCCGCCAGGTCCCGTACGTTCGCCATGTCGCTCAGGTCGGCGGCGATCGGCTCGGGCACCTGGAGGCCCTCGGGTGCCACACCCGCCATCCGCCGGTGAACGTCCGCCAGTTTCTCGGTGGAGCGGCCGACGGCGACCACCTGCCGCCCGCGTCGGGTGAGTTCCACCACGGCTGCCGCCCCGATGCCGGAACTCGCGCCGGTGACGATGATTTGCCCCACGTCCCGTACCTCTTCCGTCGTCACTTGGTCTCCGTGGCACGGAGCCGCCCGGCGTTTCGGCGCACCTTTGCGAACGCCTCCACGATCGCTTCGCGGTGCGCGTCCTCGCCCAGGAGCATCGGGTGGTGGAACAGCACCGTCCGTGCGGCCTCCCGGTGCGCGGCCGGGAGGTGGAACCTGCCGGGGTCCAGTCGGTCGGCCCGGGGACCGCTCCCGGCTCCGGGCAGACGGCGCGGGTCGTAGAGCGGGTGACCGTCCAGGGGCCGGTAGGGGGCGTGGACCCAGTACCCGAGCTCGGCGCCGAGTGCCACGCACACCGCGGCCGCGTCGAGTCCCGCGAACGCCCCCTCGCGCAGGCGTATCGCGTAGTGGTAGTAGGCACGCTGGTCGTTGGCCGCGTACGGGATGATCGGTTCGAGATCGCCCTCGGCGACGAGGTCCTTGTCCAGCTGCTCCGCGAACAGGGCACGCCGCCGGTTCTGCTCGGGAAGCCGTTCCAGCCCGTCGAGCAGGAGGCTCGCCTGGATCTCGGTCAGGTGCATGTTCCAGCCCTGGACCACGGACAGTTCCACGAGGTCCGGGCGGCCCGGTGTGTGGGGACCGGGCGCATAGCGGCGGCCATCGCCGCGCAGCATCTCGACCTTGGCGCGCAGTGACTCGTCGGACGTGACGAACAGGCCTCCCTCGCCGGAGGTGAGGGTCTTGCCCTGCTGTGCGCTGAAGGTGCCGAAGTCGCCCAGACTGCCCGCGCCGGCGCCTCGCCATTGGGCCCCGTAGGACTGCGCGGCGTCCTCGATCAGCGCCAGGCCGTGCCGGCCCGCGAGGGCGCGCAGGGTGTCCATGTCGGCCATGGCCGAGTAGAGGTGCACGGCGGTGACGGCCACCGTGGCCGGGGTGATCGCGGCCTCGACCGCGCGCGGGTCGATGCACAGGGTGTTGGGGTCGATGTCCACGAGGACGGGCACGGCACCGGTCCTGGCGACCACCGACGCACTCGCCACCCAGGTCAGTCCGGGGACGATGACCTCGTCCCCGGGGCTGACGCCCAAGGCGTGCAGCCCGGCGATCAGGGCGCTGGAACAGTGGTCGACCGGCACGCACCACCCGGCGCCGACGAATGCCGCGAACCTGTCCGCCAGCTCGCGCTCGACGGGCCGGGTCCCGGTCCACGGTCCGCTGACCGCCCATCTTTCACTGCGCAGTGTCCCGGACACGCGCTCCAGCGTGTCGGGACCGAGCTGCGGCCAACGGGGCCAGCCCGCGGTCCAGACCGGCGACCCGCCGTGCAGGGCAAGGTCTGTCATCACGTCACCTCACGTTTCCTCGGGGCGAGTGCGGCTCGTTCTCAGTGCTGGAGGGACAGTCCGTGCCGCTCGACCTGGAGGCCGGCGACCGTCTCCCGGACCAGGTCCATGGGGACGGGGACCAGCGGCAGGTCGCGCGAACCCATCGGCGTGCCCAGCTTGTCCAGGACGACCATCGCCGCCTCCTCCCCGGAGACCGGCAGGTAGCCACGTTTGTTGTCCCGCCGGACGACGTTGACGACCTCCGTTGTCTCCAGACCGGACGGGACGACGACCGGGGCGCCGAGCGCGTGCGCGAGTTCGTCGTGCAGGGCCACGTCGTCGCGGGTGAGGCCGCCGACCTCCGCGGAGATGCGGGCGGCCGCCAGCATGCCGAACATCACGGCCTCGCCGTGCGAGATACCAGCGGAGCCCCGAAGTCGCTGGTCGCACAACTCGACGGCGTGGCCGATGGTGTGGCCGTACTCCAGAATCAGGCCCGTCCGCTGCTCGTAGCGGTCCTGTGCCGTGACGGAGATCTTCGCCTCGAGGCTCTCCTCCAGCAGCCACAGCAGCGTGTCCGGCGCCGTGAGGTCGCCCCGGGCTAGGACGCGGCGCAGGTCCGGGATGGCGTCGGGACGGATGGCCAGGCAGTTCTTGGTCGCCTCGCACAGACCGGACCGCAGCTCCCGGTCCACCAGGGTGCGCAGCAGAGCCACGTCCAGGTAGACCGCTTCGGGCGTGTGGTAGGTGCCGATGTGGTTTTTCCCGGAACCGCTGTTGATCGCTTGCTTGAGCGAAATCACCGAATCCATCGCCGAGACGGTCGTGGTGGGAATGTGCACGAGGCGCACCCCCCGGAACAGGAGCGCGGCAACCACTCCCGCGAGATTGCCCGGAACTCCGCCGCCGAACGCGACGACGACGGATCGCCGAGTGGCCCCGGAGGTGATGGCTTCTTCGAGGTGCGACGCCAGGTTGGCCGGTGACTTGATGTTCTCGCCAGCCGGAAGGCTGAGCACCTGGACGGGAGCATGTGCGCCGAGCCCGGGCAACAGGGAATCACCGTGCTGGGCCAGTACGTTGTCGTCGGTGACGACGATGAATCTGTCCGCGTCGTGCGCGGCAATCGATGTGACGATCCGGTCCATGCAGTCGTACCCGTAGAAATACGGGTACCGAGTTTCACCGAGGGCAACGGTGCGCATGTTCCAATTCATGTCGGCCATGGCTCAGGAGGCTACTCAAGTCCCGACGCGCCTACGCATTGCTGATGAACACCGGCAAGGAATGGCACGGACACAGGGAAAGCCCCGCCAGAAGGGGGTCAACCACTGCTGGCGGGGCTTCGGTGAATGTAGAAATCCTATCAAACGGCCTTCGGGGCGTCGCCAGTGAGACAATCGTCGGGAAGATATCTGAGAAGCCGTCCCCACATGGCTTTGTCCTCTTGGTCTCCCGCGCACTGCCTCATGAACCGGGAGGAGTATTCCGCCACTTCGCTGAGAATCCACCGGATCTCGTAGAAGCGGAGGAATGCGTCCCGGCAGCGTGTGGTGACGTCAATGCCGAGGGTCCTGCCGATGTGGAACCAGTCGCACTCGGGCGGACCGGCCGTCGCACCGCCCCAGTCCGCCAGCATGAGCCCTTCCGGGGTCCGCAGGACGTTCGCGGCACTTGGTTCGCCGTGTGTGATGCCCTGGGCGTCGAAGGATGCGGCGCAGTGCCGTCCGAGCCGGCGGGCCTCGGCGCGCAACGCGAGCAGCTCCCGTCGGTGTGCGCGCAGCAGCCGGTGGAGCCGCGCGGGGTAGCCGCCGGCTGGCTCCGGGCCCCGTGCGAAGGCCGTGGCGGCGTCCAGGTCAGCGTCGAAGGACAGCGTGAAGTCCTCGACCGGCAGGTCGTGGGGCGCGCGCACCGAGTGCACTTCCTCGATCATGGCGGTGATGCGCTCCGACTCGTCCGCCGTCGGCCGGGCTCGGGCCACCTGCTCGGCGTGGACCAAGGGGAAGACGACGACCGGCCAGCCGTCGACCAGGCGGACGACGCGCCCGTCGGCGCCGGTGAGGGGGGCCAGGACGTAGTGCAGTCCTGCCTCCCTGAGCAGCGTGGCGACCCGGTAGGCCGCCGGTACGTGACCCCGCAGGTCACGGCGCAGACTGACCCAGAGACCGCCCAGGCGGTAGGCCCAGCTGTCCTCGCCGAGCGGTACGAACTCCAGCTTTCCGAAGGCCTGTTCGTACTGTGACGTCACTGTCTGTCGCAGCACGTCGAGGTCTACGTCCTCAGGTGGCAAAAGCATGGTCCGGTCCCTCCTTTTCCCGGCGGACGGTCCCCGGTGTCGCCGTGGCCGCCGCCACCGGCAGGTGCGGGGCGAGTACGGTGCCGAGTGCCATGTGCACGGCGGCCGCCCCGTACAGCCCCCAGTGCAGGTCGAGCCGGCCGCCTCCCAGGGGGTCGGTGAACCGGCCACCCGCCTCGGCGACCAGCAGCGCGCCGGGAGCCATGTCCCAGGCGTTGCCGCCCTCGTCGAGAACGGCGTCGAGGCGTCCCTCCAGCAGCGCGACGACGGGTGAGGACTCCGGCACCCAGCAGGCGTGCAAGGCGATCGCCGCGGCTGCTGCGGACTCCGACGGGGGGACGAAACCGCCCACCCGCGCGGTGGCCAGGTCCGCCGCGGCGGTGACAGCCACCCGGCGGCCGGTGGAGACCGGCGTGGTGTCCGGTCCTGTGTGAGCGCCCGCGCCGCGCACCGCCCACCAGCGGCGTTCGAGGGACGGTCGGTTCAGAACGGCGACCTGGAGCTGGCCGTCGATTTCGAGGGCGATGTGGGTTCCCCAGTTGTCCTCTCCCGCCAGGAAGGGCACCGTGCCGTCGATGGGGTCGAGGATCCAGCGTCTGCTGCCCGAGGCGCACGTGCCGCTCTCCTCCGTCAGTATGCCGTCCTTGGGCCGCGCCCAGCGCAGGATCCGCACCAGGGCGCGGTCCACCTCGAGATCGGCCTCGCTGACGGGGCTGCCGTCGTCCTTGCTCCGCGTCGGTATGTTGGCCTGTCCGAAGTGCCTGATGGCGATCCGGGTGGCGACGTCCGCCATGTGATGGGCGAGTTCCAGGTCGCCGAGGTCGGCCGGGGCGTCAGCCACGTCCCTCACCCGCCCGGGTGGACAGCTTGCAGACGGCTGAGGCGAGGGCCGCGGCCAGCTCGTCGACGACGCCCTCGGCGACCTCGGCCGGGCGGAAGGTGATCCGCCCCCGCAGTTCCTCCTCCGTGAACTGCCAGCGGACCTGCACCGCCCGGCGGTCGCGTGCCGGGACGGGCACGTCCAGGGCGGTCAGCACCGCCGGGCCGAGCCGGGGCGAGTCGAACTCGTCGCCCGCGGCGCCAGCGAAGTTCACCTTGAGCGGTTCCGGCCCGCCGCAGGCTTCCAGGACGTGATCCTCGTAGACATGACGGTGGGGCTCCGACGACCGCCACGCCTCTCCCGCCCGGCACGCGAGACGCAGGGGTAGGTCCACGGGCGTGGCGGCCAGGCGCGTGATGCGTGCGTTGACGCAGTGCCCCACCACGTCCCAGCCGCGGCCGCGGTCGCGGCCAGCCGTGTCCGTGCCCAGGAGCAGGTCCCGCTGCCCTGTGGTCCGCGCCACGGCCCAGGCCGTGGCCCCCAGCAGCGCCACGCTCGGTGAGATACGGTTCTCGCGAGCGACGCGGCGCACCGCGGCCTGTGAGCCGGATGCCGCGGTGAAGGTGTGCCGGGCGGTCTGCCAGGTATCGGCCCCGGCCCCTTCGGCTGGCGGCGGGCACCAGGACACGGCGGACGGCGCGCCCGCTGTGACGTCCCGCCAGAAGCCCATCGAGCGCTCGGCGAGCTCGGGCCAGGACCGGCGCTGGTCGCGGACGAAGTCCGGGTAGTCGTAGGTGAGCGGGGAGAGCCGGGCCGGGCGCCCCTGCGTGCGCGCGGCGTAGAACTCCGACAGGTCGCGCCAGATGACCGACAGCGACCATCCGTCGTAGATCAGATGGTGCAGGGTGAAGGAGAGCAGGGTGCCGTCGGAGGTGGTGTGCAGGGCCGCTCGGAACAGCGCGGCCCCGTCCAGTACCTCGTCGGGCCCGCAACGCTCGGTGGCCAGGGCCCCGGCGACGTCCGACGCCCCACGGTGCCCCCATTCCCGGAAGGCCAGGCGCCGGCACGGCGGGTCGGCGACGTACTGTCCGTGGCCCCCGTCGTGCGCGGTGACGACGGTGCGCAGCATGGCGTGCCGACGTGTCAGGTCCTCCACCGCCGCGACCAGGGCCTCCCGGTTGAGTGGACCGTCCACCCGGAACAGGGTGACGAGGTCGTACTGTTCGGCGCACTCGGGACGGCGCGTCATGTTCCGGATCATGCCCGCCTGCTGGAAGGAGAGCGGCAGCACAGACCGCGGCGAATGGTTCCTCATGGGCACCAGGCTCCTTCGGTCAAGAGTTGGAGTAGGCGGTGGCCTGGATGCCGTACAGCTCCGCGTACCGCCCACCGAGGCGCATCAGGGTGTCGTGGTCGCCCGACTCGATGAGCCTGCCCTTGTCCAGCACCAGGATGAGGTCGGCCCCCGTGACGGTGGAGAAGCGGTGCGACACGATGACCGTGACGGCTCCCGTCTGCCGGGCGAGTGTCCTGGCCCTGGTCATGTAGCGCTCGAATATGACCTGCTCACTCGGTGCGTCGAGCGAGGCGGTGGGCTCGTCGAGTATGAAAAGCAGGGGATCGGGGCGCATGGAGGCACGGGCCAGCGCGGTGCGCTGCCACTGCCCCTCCGAGAGGTCCACGCCGTCCAGTTCCCGCCCCAGCTGGGTCTCCAGGCCTGCCGGAAGCCCGTCCGCCAGATGCTCGGCGTCCGCGGCCCGCAGTGCCGCGCGCACGGCCGCCCGGTCGCCGATGTTCCGCAGGTCCCCGAGGCCCACGGTTTCGGCGAAGACCGTCCGGAACCGTCCGAAGTCCTGGAAGGTGGCGCTCGAACGGGCTCGCCAGCGCTCCGTGTCGACGTCGGTGAGTTCCACGCCGTCGACCAGGATCCGGCCGGTGTCGGGCCGGTACAGCTTGCTGAGCATCTTGACCAGCGTGGTCTTGCCCGATCCGTACTCGCCGACGATCGCGACCACGGAACCGGCCGGGAAACGCAGGTTCAGGCCGTCCAGCGCCATGACGTCCGTGCCGGGGTAGGAGTACGAGACGTTCTCCAGCGTGATGCCCTCCGACAGTGCCGGCGGAGGCGGGGTGTTCCCGGTGGTGCGTGCCCGGTCCTGGGCGACGTAGGACCGGAACCACAGGTACGGCTCGATCACCCGCCGGGCTCCGGCCGTCGAGGTGGTACTGGCCACGGTGCTCTGCACGGTCTGGCGCAGGCCGGCCGCCACCGTCACCGCTAGGACCAGGTCCCCGGCCGTGCCGTGCCCCTGCGCGGTGCGGTATGTGACCAGGCCGAGCCCGCCGACGAAGCCCACAGCGAAGGTCAGCCAGCCGGCCAGCTTCCAGGCCCCGGCTACGAGCTGGGCCCGGCCCCGTGGCCCCATCGCGGCCTCCCATGCCTCCTGTTGCCGCGCGACGATCTCGGGCCCCGCCCCGGAGACGCGGATCTCCTTGCCCGAGTCTGCCTTCACTGCCAGTTCGGCCAGGTGCTGTTGCAGGCGGTAGGCCTCCGCCGTCTCCACCTCCACGCGCTTGACCGTCCCCTGGCCGCGGTGGTCGCACAGCACCGGTGCGAGGGCGAACAGCAGCAGGATTAGGAGCCAGGGGCTGACCGTGCCGAGTAGCAGCAGCGTGGCAACCAGTTTCAGCACGTTGGCCACGGCCTGTGCGGCGTTCCAGAAGCTCGCCGCCAACTGGCTGGTCGATGCCCGGACTATGGTCACCCGGTCCAGGAAGTCGGTCCGCTCCAGGTGGTCCAGGCCTTGGAGCGAGGCGATGTCCCGATGCACCCTCGGATGCAGTTCCAGTCGGCCGACGCGATCAGCCGTGGTGGACCGCAGCAGTCCGGTCGAGTCCTGCAGGACCAGGTTCACTGCGTAGACGGCGCCCGCCACGATTGCGCTGGCCACCGCGGCGCCTCGATCGCCGCGGACGATGGCGTCCACGGCCTCACGCAGGGCGAGGGCACTGGCGGCGACGGCTACGACGGAGCAGGCCAGGGACGCCAGGGTCAGCAGGGTGAGCCGTCGCTGCGACAGCCAGGAGAGGAGGAAGATCTCTTTCCACAGACTCGTGAAGCCTTTCACAGCAGCCCTCCCCTACCGGCCTCTTCGGGCAGGTCGCGTGTGAAGCGTTCCGCCTGGATGGCGAACATCCGCGCGTAGGCACCGTCGAGGGCCATCAGCTCCTCGTGCGTGCCGGACTCCGTGATGCGGCCGTCCTCCAGCAGGACGATGCGGTCGGCCTGCCGCACGGTAGACAGCCGGTGGGAGATCAGTACGACACTGGTGTCCCCCTTGTTCCTGGCCAGGCGGTCGAAGACGTCGAATTCCGTACGTACGTCGAGATGAGCGGTGGGCTCGTCCAGCACCAGCAGCTTCGCGCCTTGGTGGACGGCGTACAGCGCCCGGGTCAGCACGATCTGCTGCCACTGGCCGCCGGACAGGTCCACGCCGCCGGTCCGCGACCGCGCCAGGGGCGTGTCCCACCCCGACGGCAGTCGCTCTAGCACCGCGTCGAGCCCCGCCTCACGGGCCGCGGCCGACAGCGCCTCGGCGCTCGGTTCCGCCATGGCCTGGCCGAGGCGCACATTGTCGGCCGCGGACAGGTGGTACCGGACGAAGTCCTGGAACACGATGGAGAGCCGGGTCCGCCAGACATCGGGGGCGAGCGTCTCCGTGTCGAGACCGTCCGCGGTGATCCGTCCGCCCGTCGGGCGGTACAGCCCCGCGAGCAGCTTGATGAGCGTCGACTTGCCGGCCCCGTTGAGACCGACGACGGCCAGCAGTTCCCCGGGGCGTATGTCGAGGTCGACTCCTTTCAGCACTTGGCGGTCGGTGCCGGGGTAGGCGAACTCGACTTGGTCGTACACGACGTGGGGCGGGCGCGTGACCGTGTCCGGCAGCCGGCTCGGCATCCCGTCGGCGGCTGCGCCGGAGGGGAGGTCGTCGTCGCGCAGCGCTTCGGTCAGCGCGTCGAAGGCGCGGAGCACGCGCATCCCTCCCAGGATGTGGTAGGTCTCCGCGTTGGGCCCCAGGATCTGGATCAGCGACCAGCTGGCGGCGAAGACCGCAGTCGCCACGGCCGCCGTGGTACCACCGTCCACCGCACTCCGCGCCACCACCACGTACGCGGGTATCAGCCCCACGCACACGATCAGGAACTGCCGCCAGGTGGAGAGCAGCATCGTGGTGATGTAGGACCACAGCGGTTCGTTGGCCTCCCGGACGTGCGCCTGCATCCGCTCGACCATCCAGTCCGACAGCCCGAAAACGCGGATGTCCTTCCCCTCGCCGGGTGAGACCGATGCCTGGCGCCACACGTCCGCGAACAACTCCCCCCGGGTGGCGTCTTTCCACCGTACCGTCAGCCCCAGGTCCAATCGGCCGCGCAGGATGCGGTTGACCACAGCGGGGATCAATACGACGGGCACCAACCACCACGCGTAGGCGAAAAGGACCAGGCACGCGGCGACGGCGCCGACCACGCTCGCCGTCCAGCGCAGCAGGCCCACGGCGCCGTCGGAGGGGGTGGAGTCGTAACCCCGACTGCGGTCGGCCAGGGCCTCCCGCACCAGCGTCTGCACCTCGGGGCGTTCCAGGGCCTGGATCCTGCGGCTCGTCACGGCCGCGCGGGTGACCGCGGCCCGGTGCCGGCCGTCGACGCGCGCGGACGCCACGAACGCCAGCGGCGCCGCGGCGGCCTCGGCGACATGACCCACCACCAGCACGACCGCGAAGGTCCCCAGGGGGACCAGCGCCGACCGGAACAGGTCGGCGCCGTCCGTCTGGACAAGAGCGTCCACGAGGAACGCGAGGGCCATCGCGCTGGCGGCGGGAACGAGACGCTCCAGCAGCAGCGCGACGACGAGAAGGCCGACGACCGGCCACCCGGCCGCTCGCAGAATCCCAAGCAGGCGGATCCTCTCAGTGATCCCGGTCACAAGTTCTCCTAAAGCCGTCCGAGAAGGGTTCCGCCTTCTGGCACCGGGGTCCTACAGGTACGTCTCTAGCGTCCCGGTGCGTCGGACGTCGAGGGACACGCAGTGGAAGGAACCACCGAGGGTGCGCGCGTGGGTGAGGGACAGGGGCAGGACGTCGACCCCGTGCTTCTCGAGCATCCGTATCAGGTCCGGCTGCCGCTTGTCCGCGACGACCAGACCGGGCTTGACCACCAGGAGGTTCATGCCGATCCAGGTAGAACAGTACGGCCGCTCCCCCACGAAGCCGGTGTCCACCAGTTCCGGGCACCAGATCTTGTCCCAGCCGCGCAGGAAGCCGGGCATGTTCTTCTCGTTCACCCGCTCGGGGTTGAGCAGCACGAGCCCCGGTCGCAGCGGCACGATGGTGGAGTCGACGTGTGTGGAGGCGTAGAGGTCACGGCAGGGGTGGACGGTGTAGGTGTCGCCGAGGGTGGCCTGGAGCCATCGCCAGCCCTTTTCGTTTCCGCTGTCGGACACCAGGTAGAGGATGTCCGTGCCGAATCGCAGGATGTTGGCCGCGTCGAAGGCCGGTTCCAGGTCGAGGAGGCGGTGGCCGGGCTCCCGGTCCGCGTCGAACATGTCGTCGCCGAGCCGGGGTTTGGGCGCCGATATCCACTTGGAGCCGCTGGAGAAGAACTCGATCAGCATGTCCTTGTAAGCGAATGGCTCTAGGAATCGCGAGCGCAGCACCATGGGCGTTTCGATGACCACGTTACCGACCGTCAGCAGTACGTCCCTTGGGCAGTAGTTGTAGAAGCCGTCCGTCTGCCAGTCCGGGGTGGAGACGGTCGCCGCGTGGTCGGTCTCCTGCGGTCGTCTGACCTTGACGCCGAGGTCCGTGAGCTCGGCACAGAGTTGCTCGAGGTCGTCCTGCGTCTCCTCGACGACCTGTTGGGGAACCGGACCGGAGGGTATACGGCCCATCGAGCCATGGTCGGCGAACTCAATGGCGAAGAGGTCCTTGCCGGGCCTGGGCACCTGGGCGCCCTCGATGGAGCCGATGACGACTTCCTCCAACGGGTCCCATTCATTGTGAACGTCGACGAGACTCATGAGCCGTTCCCTTCCTTCGATGCATCTTCAGCGTGACCGGGTGAGTTTTCTCGGACTTGCTCGGCTCGTGCTCAGCCCTTGCTCAGCGGCAGCGCGGCGATCTCGGCGTGCACCTCCGCGAAGCTCTCCGCGAAAAGAATGTCGGACGCCTCGACGGCGATACCCCACCGCTCCTCTATGAGCGTCGCGATACGCAGGGCCATGAGCGAGTCGCCACCGATTTCGATGAAATTCGCGTCGGCCGTGGGAGGGGCGACCCCAATGACATCGCCGCACAGCTTCGTCAGGTCCTGAATGTCGGGAACCGGTGCTTTCACGACTGCCCTTCTTTTACTTTTCCGGGGCGATCACTTCGGCATAGCGTAATCATCGGCGGCCTGTCGACGCCTTGTATCGTGAACGCCTGGGCCCTGCTGGCTGAGCTCCCTGGCGAGGGCCAGCCATTCCGCGGCGCAGCGCCGGGCCAGACCGGCAGCCGTCTCCGACCAGTGCGGGGGGAGCCCGTCCAGGACGACCCTCCACTCCTCACCCAGCACCAGGTGTGCGTCCAGCCAGCGCATCAGCGCCCGGCCGCGCTCCGTGTAACGCAGCCCCGGGTCCTGGGACAGTGCCCGGTAGCGGTCGGCGACCGTGTCGGCCGTGTCGACGTCCTCGGGGGCCAGGGGGACGCCGGCCTCCATAAGGGCGCGGACCGTGTGGGCAGTGCCCACAGAGACCCCCGCCTCGCGGGCAATCTGGCGGATCGAGGCCTTCGGCCGTGCGGCGATGACGGCGCTGGCGCGGGTTCTCGCGTCACCGGCTCTGAGCGGCCGCACCCGGCCGTCCCGGCCCAGCCGCGTGTTCGACTGCGCGTTTTCCTCGGACGAACGGATGCGCAACCGACCCACGGTCTTCGGGCTAAGCCCGACCACGGCGGCGATGGCACGGTCCGACCAGTGCGGATGCGTCCCCACGATCCGTTTCGCCGCTGAGCGGCGCTCTGCCAGGCACAAGGGCAGGCCGTGCCGGGCATTGAGGCGCACCGAAAGGACGAACGCGTCCGCGTCGCTGCCGTCGAAGTACCGGACGGCCACGTGCCGACGTCCTAGCGAGGTGTACGCCCGCACTCTGTGCTGGCCATCGATGACGCGGAGAGTCGAGCGGTGGACGACGATCGGCGGCAGTTCCGCGTCGTGGTGGCAGAGCGTCTGGATGTGCTGTTCGTCGCCCGCATCCAGCCGCGGCGAGTCGGTCAACACCAGGGACGTGATGCTGACGTGGTGCACCTCGGGTGCGATGGCGGCCAGTATGTGCGCATCCGCTGGATCGGCCGGCTGGTTCACCTTTCTCTCCCGTCCTTCTCCACTGGTCTGCTCGTCCCCTCATCGCTTCGACGCGGGGCTGGAGGGTGCCTGGAAGGCACAACCGGCATGGGCGCGCGCGGCATACGAGACGATGTCGGCGCATGCGGTCGGCAGCCCGCGTAGAAAGGCCCCCGCGTAGCGTCTGCCGATCAGGAAGGCGTCCCAGTTCAGAACCCATCCACTGGCCTCGAGTCCGCGCGAAGGCAGCGGCCCCGTCGCGCACGGAGCACAGTCCCGTGGTGCAGCCGGCTAGTTCCGGCAGGGTCTCCCCTATACCGGGTTCTGTGATGTAGCTCAGTACGGTCCACCGGTGGTCGGTGCTCGGGACGGTCACCGGGCCGACGGTCGTCTCCACGACGCTGAACATGCTTCTCCCTGCCTGGGTCGATGAGGGGTGCGGTGGTGGCTGGCCGTCACACGGCGTCCAGGTACCGGTCCACTTCCCATGGGGTCACCAGGCGATGCCAGGCATTCCAGTCGGCGCGGCTCGCCTCCAGCCAGGCCCGGGTAGTGAGGTCTCCCAGGGCTTCCCTGACCGTCGGGCTCTCCTCCAGGGCCCGCAGCGCGGTGAGCAGGTCGGTGGGCAGCGGCGCGATGCCGCGTACGGCGCGCTCGATGCGCGCTCCGTCGGTGGTCACGGCCCCGCCACAGGGGCCGGAAGCGGAGAACAGCAAGCCGCAGCCGCGCACGACGCCTCCCAGGGCGCTGCCGGTGTGGGCGACGAGCCAGTCACCCTCCGGTGCTCGGCGTTCAGCACCTCACCGGTGACCACACGCAGTCCGGCCTCGAGCGACGTCCATTCGAGGTAGTCGGCCCAGTCCTGATGGGTGGGCTGGGGCCTTCCCTGGTCGATCCAGCGCCCGCAGGCCGCCGTTCGCATCGGGTAGCCGGTCCAGCTGAAGCCGACCAGGCGCCACCCGATTTCGCCGACCCCGGGGGCACGGCGGTCGCCCCACGCGGAGCTGCCGTAGGAGAAGCCCAGGTCCTTCTCGGGCAGGGTCCCCAGATGCTGGCGTCCGTCAGTCCAGCCGTCTCCGGGCTGCCGGTTGGCCGCTGTGCGGTGGCGTTCGACGGCCACTACCTCGGGCACGTTGAAGCTGGCATCGTGCAGGTCCTTGGACTTCTCGGCCAGCGCGAGGGCCTTGGGCCCCGCACCGATGACCAGGAGGGGCCGGTCGTGCCGGGGCGTGCCGCCGGCGGGTGGCCGGTCCGGCACGCGGGAGATGCGGCAGGTCGCGAGGTCACTCAAGGTCTCGTCACGCCTCCCAGGAAGTGCGCGGGGGCGAAGGCGGCGGGGATGCCCCGTCCGATTCCGCCACGGATCCGCTGGGCCAACTGTTCGGGGATGACTTGCGAGTAGGGCATTCCGTGGCCCTTGAACGCTGCCATCATCCACAGACGTCCTTTGTGCCGGCCATCGGTCGGTGGTGTTCGTGTCCGCTCGTGGGCTCATCCCCAACCAGTGTCCTCCCCAGCGACGACGGCGTCGGCCGGGGCGGGCTCGTGCGCCGCAGTGACCGCGCTGGCCACCGCCGCAATAACCAGGAACGCCGCGACTAGGTAGCTCTTCGCCTTCTTCATTTCGAATCCCCCAAGTGCGACATCTTGAGTTCCACTCCTGACCCGATCTTTGCTTCAGCTCGTTCACCTCCGCCATACATCCGTTGGATCATGGATATGCAGTGCCGAAATAGGAAGGCTGAATGAATGGGAAGAGAACAGGCGGTAAGCGGGCGGAACGGACAGGACTCGGCGATCCAGGCCCTGCAGAAGCTCTACGTCCAGGCGTTGCGGCAGGGCGCGGGCACCCGTGAAGACCTGACGCGCGATCTGGACCTGCCGCCGTCGGCAGCAGCGCCGGCCTTCGAGCGACTGCTCGCGCTGGGACTGCTGGAGCCCCGGCAGGACAGCCCGGGCGCCTACGAACAGCGCCTGCTGGACGTGGCCGAGGCGCGCACCACCGCTCCCCTGCACGAGGCTCTGCACGAGGCCCAGCGACGCATCGACACCGTGGCGCAGGAGTTCGCGGCACTGCGAGAGGCTCGCGAGTTCGCGCGGGAGATCCAGAACCAGTCCGACATCACGCTCAAAATCGATGCGCCCGACATCGACCCTTTGCTGGAGGAGACAGCCAAAGGATGTCAGACGGAGGTCTTAACGGCCCAGCCCGGTGGCCCGCGCCCCGTCGACGTCCTCGGTCAGGCGCAGGAGCGCGACACGTCGATGCTGGATCGGGGCGTCTCCATGCGCACCATCTACCAGCACAGCGCCCGGTTCAGTCGCGCCACGGAAGCCTACGCGTCCCGCCTGAGCGCGGTCGGGGCGGAGATCCGCACCCTGGACATCCTCTTTCCCAGGCTCATCGTCTTCGACCGGCGGATCGCCTTCATCCCCCTGCACGAGGGGTCCGGCGCTCTGCGCATCCACCATCAGGGGGTGGTGTCGTTCCTGGTCAGTGTCTTTGAGATGGCCTGGCAGGCGGCCTCGCCGTTCGCGTCGGCCTACGAGTCACGCCGGGAGGGGTTCGTCGTCTCCGACACCCAGCGCGCCATTTCGCGGCTGTTGCTGGTCGAGGACAAGGACGCCGCTATAGCCCGCCGTCTCGGCATCAGTGAACGGTCCTGTCGCCAGCACATCGCCAAGCTCATGGTCCAACTGGGCGCACGGAACCGCACCCACCTCGGGTTCCTGCTTGCTTCCGAACTGTACGAGGAACCTCGAAACGCCCGGCCATCTCGTCAAGCCGTGAGATGACGGCGCGCGCATCGCCCAGGGCCCGGTGGCCGCCGCCCAGCTTCTGCCAGGTGTAGCTGCCCCAGTAGTCGTGCCAGTCGCCGAAGAAGGCGGCGTACTGCTCCATCGCGCACTCCTCCCACACCTGCGCGTCCAGCCAGGCCTGCGCGGCCGCGTGCCGCCGGGTGCCGTAGCGGGAGTGCTTGGTGAAGTCGACCGTGCCCCGGGCGAGGTGATGCAGGTGGAGCTCCCACCCCAGCCGGCCGGTGTCATAATCCCGGTGGTAGATCACGATCCAGCGCCCGGCGAGGGCCTCGGTGAGGCGGGGGAGGATCTCGGAGAAGGTGGGCGCATCTTCGACCATGACGTCGGTGATTTTGTGTTTGCCGTGGCCTCCGCGGGGATCCGGCTCGCCGCCGGGGTTGAGCAGCGTCTCGAGCCGTTCGCCCGCCGCTGCGTCTCCACGCTCGCGTTCGGTCTCCTGGTCGCACGGGGTGCAGTGCCAGTCGGCCATCGCCTGCTCGGGCTCGCTCATCGCCGCCCACACCATGAGCGGGTACAGCTGCACCAGACACCGCCGGCACGAGCGCTCGACCAGCGACCGGGCCACCCGCCGTGCGCGCTCGCGGCGTTCGTCGCACGCCAGGCACATCACGTCGCCCTCCTGGCCGGTGTCGGCGTCCGGAAGACGGTGCCGCAGTCCTGGCAGGTCCGGCGACGCAGGTCCTCCCGGCGCTGGCCTCCCGGTCCTCGCACATGGCGCACATCCCCCACACCGGAACCGAAGCCCGACGCCGCGACGACACCGGCTTCACGCTGCTCCGCCTCGGTCCCTACACCCAGACCTTGTTCGCTTCCCGCGACGTCGACCCCCACGGCGCCGACACCGTCGCACTCATGGCCGACGCTCTCGCGGGGGTGAGCGCGTGACCGCCATGCCCTTGTACGAGATCGAGACCAGCGAGGGCGACGACGGCACCATGCACCCCGTCGAACAGCTCTGGAGGCCCTGCGCCGACGACGCGGCCGACAGCGGCTTCGTCGCCCACCGCGGCCTGTACCTCTCCGGCATCGACGACCCGGCCGACGACCGCCTCTACCTGGTGGCTCTCGTCGTGCTCGGACACCAGAGGTGGGCCAACGTCATCGAGGCCGCCGCGTACATGGACCGCATCCACGGCTGGCGCAACCTCCATCTCTACCCGGACGTCGACGCGGCGGAGCTCATTCCTCGGATCCCGCGCGCCGTCCACACGCACGGTGTCTTCTTGCGGCACCCGCATCGGGACCGCCCGTGCGGCTGTGAGTGGGACGACACCCAGCACCGAGTCCGGAGCTGTACCGCTCACCGCGATGAGGCACCCGGCGGCCGCAGCCAACATCCCTAACCCCGACGAAGGCGCTCTGGCAACCTGGGCGGCCTGACACACAACACCAAGCACGAAAAAGGCCCGTACGCTCCCATAGTTCATAACTGGGGTGTACGGGCCTTTTTGTGTTTCCAAGGAGCCTGAGGATCAGGCCAGCTGCTCCTGCTGCACCAGTTCCTGGAGCAGCAGCCGGTAAGCGGCAGGATGCTCTTCGCGCAGGACTGCCAGCCAGAAGCGCCCACCCTTCACGAAGTCGTCGGTGGCCATCTTCACGTGCAGGTGCTGAACGATATAGATGGGGTCGTCGTACGGCAGCCGGCGCGGTTGTCCGTCGTCCCTCTGAGCTGCAGAGACAAGAGCTGCATCGCCTTCGTCATGCCGCGGGCTGGGTACAGACGTAGCACCCTGTTCGGCAGAGGAAGAGTTCACGGGGGCAGCGCTCTGGTTTACCGCGGTAAACCGTCCGCCATCCTCATCAGGATCCTGATCGGGAGACCCATTCGGCGACTTCTGGTTTACCGCGGTAAACCGCCCCGTGTCCGAAGCCTGCTGCGGTGTGATCTCAGAGGGCGGCGTGGAGGGCGCGGCTGCAGTCTGGGCACGCAACTGCGCAGCCGCCTCCTTCTCCAGGCGCCGCCGATCCAGCTCGTCCCGCCATGCGACCGCCTGCGACTCCTGTGGCAGGCCGGCGATGTCCCGGGCCACTCGGACCGGCATATCGCCCGAGCTCACCAAGTTCTGCAGTTCCGGCACCAGCTTGAGCAGCTTGCGCTGCTGGCTGACCCAGCCCTTGGTCTTGTCGTAGTAGGAAGCCACGTGATCCGCGCCCCCGAGCTCGGTGACCATGGTCTCGATGGCGATAGCCCGCTCGATGGGATCCAGGTCCTTGCGGTCGTTGTTCTCCGACTGGACCGCGTCAAGGAAATCAGCCTTGGACTTGGCGACGTCCTCACGGTGGACAACCTCAAGAGCCTGCATCCCGACGAGCTTGGCTGCGCGGTACCGGCGCTCACCGTTGGCGATGACGTAGGAGGCTGCCCCGACGCGCTCGGCTTCCTCGGGCCACAGCTTGAGGTAGGCCGCGCGGGAGACGACCACCGCAGACTGGAGCTGCTCCTTCTGCAGCTTCTCCCCGAACTCGCGCAGTTCGCCCTCGGTGCCGAAGTTGCGGCGTGGGTTGAACCGGGTGCAGTGCAGCTTGTCCAGCGGCAATGAGAGAAGTACTGCGTCGCCCTTGCCGGGCACATCTTCGACCTTGGCGCCGGCGAGGGAAGCGAGGCTGGTACGGCGTCCCATCAGCGGCCACCGCCATAGCCGAGTTCGATGGCCAGGCGGTAGAAGTCCTCGCGTGCCTTGTACGAAGGGCGGTTCTCCTCGTACTGAGTGACAACCCTGCCTTCCACAGATGCCCGGGTGTGGACTTTGTAGCGCCGTATCACCGACTCCAGGGCCGGCCACCCCTGTGCGGCGATGTAGTCGCGCGTTTCCTCAAGGTCGGCCTTGCCGTCCCGGGGGTCCCAGTTGTTGATGAGCACCCTGTACGGCAGGCCGGTGGGTTCGATGACCTTCGCGATGGTGCGGGCGGTTGGGTCGAAGGCGAGAGGCTCCGGCGGAATGGGGACGATGACTTCGTGGGCGTACTTGAGGGCCTCAAGAAGGAGGTTCTCGTCCTGAAGGCTTCCGGGCGTGTCGATGAAGATGTACTGAAGCTGGCCGGAGCCCTTCAGGACATCGGCCACGACCGCGCCGAGGTTGAGCGTGACGGTGGTCTTGCCCACGCCACCCTTCTGTTGGCGATGACGACGACCTTGGCGCCTGTGTCCTTGAGGATGGCCAGGTTCTCCGGAGTCTCGTGCTCCTGGGAGAAGTCGAATGGGAGGTTCGTGATCCTGTTGGCCCACCAAACTGTGGAGGCCTGTGGGTCGATGGACACGACATAAACAGCAGCTTGCATGTGTGCTCCGTGTGCTTCCCGTACTTTCCGGTACTTCGGGCGTGGAGCATCATCTCAGATACCGGCGCTGAGGATGGAGACGGACTCCGACAAGTCATCCTTGGTGCCTGTCAACGGCCATTTGTTTGCCCCGGTGGCGGCCAGATGTTCCATGCGCTCATGGCCGACTCGGCGTCCCCAGTGGCGGCCAGATATCTCCGCCGTTCTGAGGGCTCGTTCACCTCAGGGGCATCACCCCCTTCCCGGTGGTGGCCTCGGTGAGGCGGAACGATTCACCCTGCGTGACCACGACGTGAGCGTGATGGAGGAGCCGGTCGACGGTGGCGGTGGCCAGGGTCTTCGGCATGATCTCGTCGAAGCCTGACGGGTGGAGATTGCTGCTCACGGCCAGTGCCCGCCGTTCGTAGGCGGCGTCGACCAGGCGGTAGAAGCCTTCGGCGGCGTCCGGCGAGACGGGCAGCAGGCCGATGTCGTCGACGATGATCAGGTCGGTGCGGATGAGCCGGGTCATGGCTCTGGCGAGGGAGTGGTCGGCGCGGTGGCGGCGGACGAGGGCGCCGAGGTCTTCGATGGTGAACCAGGCGACGGTTAGGCCGGCTTCGACTGCGGTCTGCCCCAGTGCCTCCGTGAAGTGCGACTTTCCCGTCCCGGACGGGCCGCAGATGCAGAGGTTCTCCCGGCGGCCGACCCATTCGAGGGTCTTGAGGGAGTCCTGGACCTGGCGGGTTATGGAGGACGCTTGCTCGTCCCAGTCGCCGAAGGTCTTCCCGGCGGGGAACCCGGCCCGCTTGCGGCGGGTCCGCAGGTTCGCCGCGTCGCGTCCGGCGGCCTCTTCGGCCAGCAGGACGCGGACGACCTCGGCGGGGTCCCAGCGTTGGGCCTTGGCGGTGGGGATCAGGTCGCTCAACGCACGCCGCAGATGCGGGAGTTTGAGCCGCTTGGTGAGCTCGATGGCTTCGGCCAGCGGGTCGCCGTGGGCGCCGGTGATGGTGCGGATCGGGGTGGCCATCAGTGCTCGTCCTTGTCGCTGGTGATGCCGAAGCTGGACCAGGCGGAGGTGCCCGGCTGGAGGCTGTGCTGTTCGGTGGCCCGGGTGGGCTCGACGGTTTCCAGGCCGGCCTGGTAGGTGACGATGGAGATCAGGTCGTTTTCCGCGAACCGGCCGGCGATCGCCGCGGTGCCCAGGGCCCGGTCGGCCTCGGCGACGGAGTGGAGCTTGGCCAGGGCGACGGCCTCGGCCATCTTCGGCTTGAGCCGTCGGGCCCCGGAGGCCGCGGCCTCCATGAGCCAGGAGGCGGCGCCGGGACCGAGGGCGAGGAAAGCAGCCTCCTCCACGGTGGTTGCCCGAGGCGTGCGGTCGGCTTCCTTGTTCTCCCGTGGCGGGTAGTGCTCGTCCTTGGTCGAGGGGTGGCCCGGGGCCGAGCGGTCGTGCCGGGCGACCTCGGCGGGCCCGTCCTCGCCGACGGCGGTGACGATCAGCTCGTCGCCGTGGAAACGGGCCCAGACGCGGGTGTCGACCAGTTGGTGCGGGACCGAGTAGCGCACTCCCTCAACGGAGATGGTGGACTCCCAGTTCACCCGCCGCGTGGTGCCGAACGCGACCGTGAACGGTTGCTTCGGCAGTGGATGGAGTCGCTGTTGCTCTTCGAGCAGGGCCTCAGCGGGGCGGCGTCGGCTCTGGCGGTGGACGCGGTCGTTGACCGTGTCGCAGAACTCCCGGCAGGCCGCCTCCAGTTGTCCCATCGTCTTGTACTGGGGCAGCAGGTTCGCCGAGGTGGGCACCAGGTCCGCCTTCGCGATGCGGACGGTCGCCTCGCTGCCGCCCTTCGTCTCGGGATCCGCCGGCAGGCAGGTGCGGATGGTCATGCCGTAGTGCCGACCGACCTCGACGATCTCGGGGTTGCGGACCGCGATGTTCGCGATGTGCTCGGTCGTGACGGTCTTCTCGTTGTCCGTGAGCGCGTAGGTGGGGACGCCGCCGATCCGCCGCAGCGTGGCATCGAGGCAGGCCACGATCGTCGGCAGGGTCTTGTCGAAGACCGGGATGACGACCCGGAACCTCGACCAGGCCAGCCAGGCGCACCACAACGATGTACGTTTTCCGCCGATGCGCGGGCCCTCGCCCCAGTCCCACTGCAGCCAGAGCGCCGGCTCGGCGATCCAGGGCCGGTAGACCCGGTGGTGCCCGGAGCGCATCCTCGCCTTGGCCTCGGCGACCGCTCGGCGGGTGGTGCGGTCCCCGCCGGTGAAGCCCATCGCAGTGATCCGCCGGTGCACGATGTCCGCGCGTATCCGCCCCTTCGAGGCGGCCACCAACTCCTCGATCTTGTCCATATATTCGTCGATCGGGCGGGCACGGTGCTGCCGCTCGACAGGACGCTCGCCCTGCTCGCGCAGCTGCACATACCGCTTCACCGTGTGGTGGTCGACGCCGGCCAGGTCGGCCGCAGCGCGGTAACTCCCCGTGAGGTCGTACGCCTCCAGGATTTCCATGATCTCCCTGCTGTTCTTCACACCGGCCAGCTTCGCTGGCCGGTGTCCGTCCAGGTCCGGGGAGGTATCCGGCCGCCAGTGGGGAAGCTCGCGGCCACAAAGTGCTAGTAGGACTCCGTTAGGTTGCTCTGGCTCTTGGGTTCTGGCTGGTGGCGGAGGTTCTGGGCAGGGGGCGGTGGCAGGTGGTGCAGGTGCCGG
>NZ_JBHWKO010000059.1:0-39326 GCF_042731035.1 Streptomyces sp. NPDC059895 | reverse complement strand
AAACTCTCAAGTCCCGCGGCGCGGACCCCTCCCCGGCGTCCCCGGCTCTCCCCCTTCCCGCCTCCGAAAGGCACCGGCACCGTGCGACTGACCCCGCTGACCAGCCTGACCCCCGAGCAGACCGAACTCCTCGAGACCATCGTCGGCCCCGGCGTCGAACCACCGCCGCCGTTCCTCGTCTGGGCGCGCAACATGGAACTCGCCCACTGGGTCGAGAACCTCGGCGCCTACTGCCGCGACCGGTCCCGGTTCCCGCAGCGGCTGCGCGAGCTGAGCGTCCTGATCGCCGCCCGCCACTTCGACAGCCAGGCCGCCTGGAACGCCCACATCCAGCAGGCGGTCGAGGAAGGCGTCCCGGCCGAGTGCCTGGACCGCCTCGCGCGGGGCGAGGACCCCGCCTTCGAGGCCGAGGACGAGCGCGTCTTCCACGCCTTCGCGCACGAGATGCTCCACGACCACTTCGTCACGGACGAGACCTGTGCCGCCGCCCTGGCACTCTTCGGCGAGGACGGCGTACTGGACCTGATCGGCTGCGTCGGCAGCTTCAGCATGTCCGCGATGATGCTCAACACCTTCCACATCCCGCTCCGGCCGCACCTGCCCCGACCGTTCCCCGACGTCGACGGCTTCCGACGGGTCCCCGCGGACGACTGACCCCGTCCGCGCGGCACACCCGCGCGCACCGACGGCTCGCATCGACATCGACATCGAAAGGGTGGTGCCCGATGCCGCATTCCCCCCTGCACTTGCTCGACGGACTCCTCGACCAGGACGGCATGGAGACCGCGGCGCACCGGTTCGTCCTCGGCGGCCCCTTCGGAGCGGAGCCGCCCGCCACCTCCGCCGAGCGGCTCACGCACTTCGCCGACGCCGGCGGGCTGCTCGTCGAGACCTCCCACAGCTACGCCCGCGGGCAGGCCGAGGCGGCGGTCGGCGCGTGGCTGCGCGCCCGGCCCGGCAGGCTCGGGGTGGTCACCAAGGTCGGCCACGACACGACCGGGGCGGACATCCCGCTCAGCCGCGCCACCGTGCACGCACACGTACGGGCCGCGTTGAGCAGCCTCGGCGTCGAGGTCATCGACGTCCTCCTCTACCACTGCGACGACCCCGCCCGGCCGGTCGCCGAACTCGCGGACACCCTGGTGAGCCTGGTCGAAGCCGGCCACGTCCGCCGCGTCGGGGTCTCCAACTGGCGGGCGCCGCGACTGGCCGAACTCGCCGTCGAACTCGCCGCGCGGGGGCACACCCCCGTCGCCAGCTACCAGTTCAGCCTCGCCGAACCCGACCCGGCGCTGCTGGGCGGCAGCCTCCACGCCGACGCCGCCGTGCTCGACGTCGTCCGCGGGCACCGGCTTCCCCTGTTCGGCTGGTCCTCCCAGGCCCGCGGCTACTTCGCGCGCACCGGAGCGCGGGAGCTCGACGGCCGACCGGATCCGTACGACACCGAGGACAACCGCGCCCGCCGGCGCCGCTGCCGGGACCTCGCGGAACGGCTCGGCTCCCGGCCCGAGACGGTGGCCCTGGCCTGGACCCTGCACCATCCCGGGATCTGGCCGTCGATCGGCCCGAGAACGACCCGGCAGACCGACAGCTCGCTCCAGGCGCGCCGCCTCACCCTGACCGGCGAGCAGGTCCACTGGCTCCGGCACGGCCGGTGAACGCCCAGCGCCCGCCCAGGACCGGACCACCGCCGCCACGACCCGGCCGCCGGATCTCCACCAAGGCCGCCGTCTGCGGGGTGTTCGTCGCCGCGAACTTCATGGCGATCATGGACACCACGATCGTCAACGTGGCCCTCCCGGCCATCGGCCGCGACCTCGCCGTGGACGCCTCCGGCCTCAGCTCCGTCAACGTCGGCTACCTGGTGGCCCTGGCTGTCTTCATCCCCGTCTCCGGCTGGCTCGGCAACCGCTTCGGCACCCGGCGCACCGCGCTCGCCGCGCTGCTGCTGTTCACCGCGGCCTCCGGTCTGTGCGCCACGGCCGGCTCGCTCGGGGCGCTCACCGGCTACCGCGTCCTCCAGGGCGTCGGCGGCGGTCTGCTCGCCCCCGTCGGCATGACCATGATGCTGCGGGCCTTCCCCGTGGCCGAGCGGCTGCGCGCGCAGCGGTACGTCATGCTGCCGACCGCCGTCGCCCCCGCCCTCGGACCGGTACTGGGCGGCTGGCTCGTGGACACCGCCACCTGGCACTGGGTCTTCCTCGTCAACCTGCCCGTCGGAGTGCTCGCGCTGCTCTTCGGCCTGTGCTGCCTGCCCGACTTCCCCGGCCCGGGCGCGCCCCGCTTCGACCTCCTCGGATTCGTCCTGGCGGGCGGCGGGCTCGCGGCGGTCCTGTACGCCCTGACCGCGGCCCCGGACCGGGGCTGGGGGAGCGGGCGGGTGCTGGTCCCGCTGGTGGGCGGGGTTCTGGCGCTCGCCGTGACGGTGCCCTGGGAGCTGCGCGCCCGGCATCCCATGATCGATCTTCGGGTCGCCGGGGACCAGCTCTTCCGCAGGACCCAGCTGGTCCTGCTCCCCACCGGCGCCGCCTTCATGGGCGCCCTGTACCTGTACCCCCAGTTCCTCCAGACCGGTCTGGGGCACGACGCCCTGCACTCGGGCCTGGCCACCTTCCCGGAGGCGCTCGGCATGCTGACCTCCTCGCAGGTCGTCCCCCGGCTCCACGACACGGTCGGCCCCCGCCGGCTGATGGTCGCGGGCGGCGCCGGGGCCGCGCTGGTCATGGCCTTCATGGCGACCTTCACGCAGACCACGCCCGCCTTCGCGCCGTACCCGTCGATGTACCTGCTGGGTCTCAGTGTCGGCCTGCTCTTCGCGAGCGCCCAGAACGCCGCCTTCGTCACGGTCCCACCCGCCAGGACGGCCGACGCCACCACCCTGCTGAGCATGCAGCGGCAGACCGCGGCGGCCTTCGGCGTGGCCCTGGCCGGCACGCTCTCCGCCGCCCTGGGCGCCGGCGGCACCCTCGCCTTCCGCGCCGGCTTCCTGACCCTGGCCGCGCTGTGCCTGGGCGCCTCGCTCCTGGCGCTGCGCGTCAGCGACCGCCGGGTCCGGGAGGCGTACCGCGCCGCCGGCCCGCACCCCGACCCCGCTCGCGAGGAGTCCGCGAGCCCGGGACCGGCCGCGGGCCCATGACACCCCCACCCGCCGACGGTCCACGCCGGAGCCGAGTGCGTCGTCGGCGATCCCGCCGGGCTCAATCGGCGGGTTCCCGGCCGTCGGAGTAGACCACCAGTGTCTGTTCCGGCTGTTCGGCCAGGTGGAACGCGGTGTAGGCGCAATCGACCGTCCCGCGCCCCGGGCTCCGCAGCCGTTTCCGTCCGCCGTGCCGGGCCTGCACGTCGTACTGCGGCCACCAGGCACGCACTTTCGCGCTGCCCGCGTTCAGCTCGTCGATCAGCCGGGGGGCTACGGCTTCTCCTCGGTGTAGAGGGCGCTCACCTCCTCGGCCGTGAGCGGCCTGTCGTACGCGTGGACCTCGTCCACGGCGCCGTTCCAGAAGTCGGTGTCCGCGCCGTCCCACTGGGCGCGGCCCACGGTCAGGGCGCCGGTGCTCGGGTAGGCGGGGCCGCCGGTGGCGGTCGCCGCCGGCTCGCCGTCGACGTACAGCGTGATCTCGTTGCTCGCGCTGTCCCGTACGCCGACCAGGTGGTACCAGCGGCCCGGCTGCGGGGTGGTCTCCAGCCGGGCCCGGTTCTCGCCGGGCGTGCTGAAGGCGAAGGCGCCGTGGCCGTACTGGAGGTAGAACGGGCTGGCCTGGCGTCGGGTGTCCTGGCTGACGGCGGTGGCGTAGTTGCCGGGGAGCGCGTCGAGCCTCACCCACGCGGAGACCGAGTAGCCGCCGGTGGTGTCGAGCACCGGGCCGTCCGTCTCGGCGTACTGTCCCTGGCCGTCGAACTCCAGCGCGCTGCCGCTGACACCGGAGGTCCAGGTGGTGCCCCCGGTCAGCGTCAGGGGCTGGGCGTTGGGCCCGTCGTCCTTGGCGGTGCTGCCCGTGCCCTCGTCGAGGGCCCAGTGCCCGCCGCCCTCGAGCGCTCCCCGCTCGCCCGCCGCGGCACCGGCCGCGATGACCTCGAGGTTGACCTCCCGGACCCTGACCGGGTCGACCTTGATCTCCCGGCGGTCGTACGTGTAGAGGCCGTTGAGCTCGTTCTCCAGGTCGGAGATCTGCGTGTACACCGAACCGGACAGCTCGGCGCCGGCCTGGTCGAGGTAGTACTTCTCGGTGTTCTCGACGTACTCGCGTGTCAGCGCCTCCTTGTCGTCGACCCCGCTGTAGATCACCGTGGGGGCGCCCGGCCACATATGGCCCGGGGTGCGCAGGGTGAAGCCGCCGTGCTCGCCGTCCATCGCCGCCCGGTGGTCCGGGAACGGCGGGTCGTCGTTGCCGTAGTCGTGGTGGTCGACGATGTCGCCCGCGCCGGAGTCGCCCTTGGAGTTGCAGCAGTTGACGCCGCTGTGGGCGTTGACGACGCGGGACGGGTCGGCGGCCTTGACCGATGCGGCGATACGGCCGCTCTCCTCGCGGTTCCACTCCCCCCAGCCCTCGTTGAAGACGATCCAGCCGATCACGGAGGGGGAGTTGTGATGCTGCCGCATCATGTCCATGCCCTGGTCGACGAAGGCCTCACGCCCCGTTTCGTTCGTCAGGTCCCCGGAGACGAAGTCCTGCCAGACCAGCAGGCCGAGCCGGTCCGCGTGGTAGAACCAGCGCGGTGACTCCACCTTGATGTGCTTGCGGACGGCGTTGAAGCCGAGGTGCTTGTGCGCCTCCAGGTCGAAGGCGAGCGCCTCGTCGCTGGGCGGGGTGTACAGACCGTCGGGCCAGAAGCCCTGGTCGAGCGTGGCGAGGGAGAAGACCGGCTTGCCGTTGAGCACGAGCTTGCGGAAGCCGCCGACCGTCTCGACGTCTACCTTCCGCATGCCGAAGTAGCTGTCGATCCGGTCGGTCGACCGGCCGTCGGTGAGGGTGACGTCGAGGTCGTAGAGGTAGGGGTCGTCCGGGCTCCACAGGTGCTGATCGGCGACCGGCAGGCGCAGTTCCTCGCCGGCCCCTCCGCTGACCCGGCCGACCACCTTGCCGCGGGCGTCGCGTGCGACGGCTTCGACGCGGGCCTCGGCCGAGGCGTCGTCGGACTCGACGGTCAGCGCCAGGCTGCCGGTGTCGATGTCGGGCGTGGTGACGAGGTTGTCGATGGAGGTGTTGGCGACGGGCTCCATCCACACCGTCTGCCAGATGCCGGACGACTGCGTGTAGAAGATGCCGCTCGGAGTGGCGGACTGCTTGCCCTTCGGCTGGTCGGCGCCGCCGGTGTCGGTGACGGCGACCACGATCTCCTGCGGCCCGGTGCCCCTCAACGCGTCGGTGATGTCGGCGCTGAAAGCGGTGTAGCCGCCGGTGTGCTCGGCTACCTTCCTGCCGTTGACCCAGACGCGGGCCCGGTAGTCGACGGCACCGAAATGGAGCTTGAGCCGGTTGCCCTCGCCGGCCTTCCAGCTCTTCGGCACGTTCACGAGCCTGCGGTAGACCATGTGGTCCTCGTGCCGCTCCAGCCCGGAGAGCTGCGACTCGACCGGGAACGGCACGATGATCCGCTCGTCGAGGTCCTTGCCGAACACCGGCTGCTCACCCGCCTCGGCGGCGCCGAACTGCCAGGGGCCGTTGAGGCTCTTCCACCGGGACCGCACCTGCTGCGGGCGCGGGTACTCGGGCAGCGGGTTCTTCTCGTCGAGTGCGTCGCCCCAGGTGGTGGTGAGCCGGTGCGTGGAGTCGTTCCGCGCCCAGCCGATGATCTTCGGCACGGTCTCGCCGCCGGCCGTCAGTGCGCCCGCACCGTCGTAGGTGAACCTGACGCCCTGGCTCTTCTGGATCGCCTCGCCGAGGGTGACGACCAGACCTTCGGGGTCTCCCGGGTCGACCGCGACCGACGTGACCGGCATGCCGGTCGAGTCGGCCTCGATCCTCAGGTGGCCGGCGAGTGCCTGGACGTCGCCTCCGACACCGCCCTCGAACCGGGCGCGCACCCGCCGCCCGTCCTCGGCGACGGCCAGGTCCACCGGGTAGACCTCGAAGTCGGCCGGCGGGGTGAACGCCGAGGTGGGCACGGGCTGCTTGGGCAGCGTCGGGGTCGACCAGCGCAGGTACATGTTCGCCCCGCCGAAGTCCTGGAACATCTCCAGGCGGAAGTCGTGCTTCTCACCGGCGGTCAGCGGGATCGGCGCGCTGGTCTGTTCGTTGTCCCAGTCCGGCTGCCAGTGGTCGATGACCGGCTCCCCGTCGACGAAGAGCCGGAAGCCGTTGTCGCCGACGGCGTGGAACGTGTAGTCACCGGTGGCCGGCGCCTCGATCCGGCCCGTCCAGCGGGCGGTCGTGTGCTCGGTCCGGCCGGTGAGCTCCTCGAACGTGCCGGTCAGACCGGAGAAGTTGATCTGCGGGTCGAGCAGGGTGCCACCGAGCTCGGCGAAGTCCCGTGCCCCGGGCGCGGACATGCGGAAGTACTCGCCCTTCAGTCCGTGCACCTCGATGGCGGCGGTCTTGGTGGTCTCGGTGGACGCGGCGGTCTCGGTGGACGCGGCGGGCGCGGCGGCCTCGGTGGACGCGGCGGCCTCGGCGGCCTCCGCGGACGCGGCGGAGGTGTCGGAGGTGACGGAGATAGTGGGGGTGGCGGAGGAAGTGGACGCGGCGGACGCACCGGCGGTCAGGGCGCTCGTGGGCAGCATGAGGGCGGCCGCGGTCAGCAGCGCCCAGGCTCTGGTTCGCGGGCGGCTGTGATGTCTGGTCATCGAACCTTTCCTTGCGCAGGGGGGCCCGGACCGGTACGAGCCGGCAGGCGGCACCAGGCGGCACCAGGCGGCACCAGGCGGCACCAGGCGGCACCAGGCGGCACCAGGCGGCACCAGGCGGCACCGTGGCAGCAGACAGGAGCGGGGAACGCCGTCAGGTGCGGGGCCGGGCCGGGCCGGGCTCCGTACTCCGGCCACGGCCCGGCGGTACGGCGGACACCGGCCCGGAGACGGCTTGCTGTCAGTGGCTCTCTCGGCGTCGGACATCTCGTTCGGCGTCGGACACTCGTGCCAGCGGAATGACAGCACGGCCCTCACCACCTGTCTAGACCTCACGCATCACACAGCTGATACGCCGTCACTCCTATTCGGCCAGGGCGGAGTTGAGCCCCTGCCGGGTGTGAGCACCACGCCCCGACGACGGGTCGGCGCACGGCGAACGGGCATTGAACGGTTTCAACTCTCACCCTCACGTTTAGGGTGAGGGTGGTGAGCGGTGCCGGTGACCACGGTCGGCGCCGGCTGGCGGGCGACCGACACGGGCCCCTACCGCGCGGACGACATCTACGACGGGCAGACCTACGACGCCCGCAAGGAGATCCCGGGCTGGGCGGCGAACGGCTTCGACGCCTCCGCCTGGAACGCCGTCGAGGAGCACGACCACACCACCCGCTTCCCCGACGCCCGGCTGGTCGCCTACCCGGGCGAGACCGCCCGGCTGATACCCGAGTGGGACCGCACCGCGCAGTCGGTCACGGTGTACACCGGCGTCACCGGCGAAGCGGGCAGCGCCAACGGCAAGGGCCGGATCGTCGTCGACGCCGCCCGCACGGTCACCGCCCCGGCCGCGGCGGCCGCCGCCGTCACCACCCTGCGCCCCGGCGAGCCGGCCGTCCTCGACCTCGGCCAGAACATGGTCGGCGTCCCCCGCTACACCCTGAAGGGCCCCGCGGGCGCCGAGGTGTCCCTCCGCTTCGGCGAGATGCTGAACGACGACGGCGCCGGCGCCGACGGCCCCGCGGGCTCCGTCTACCGGGAGAACCTGCGCACCGCCAAGGCCATGAGCACCTACGTCCTGCGGGGCGACGAGCGGGGCGAGACCCACCAGGACTCCCTGACCTTCTACGGCTTCCGCTACGTGTCGGTCACCACGACCCGGGAGGTCACCCTCACCGGCCTGACCGGCCGGGTCGCCACCTCCGCCCTACGCGACATCGGCTCCGTCACCACCGACGACGACCAGGTCAACCACGTCCTGGCTGTACTCCGTGAGCAACGGCGCCACCACCGTCTGGGAGCGCTGGAACTCGTACTCGGAGGAGGACGGCTTCGGCCCGGTGGAGATGAACTCGTTCAACCACTACTCCTACGGCGCCATCATGGAGTGGATGTACGAGGGCATGGCCGGCATCGCCAAGGACCCCGATCACCCGGGCTTCCGGCACTTCCTCCTCCGGCCGCACCCCGACCCCACCGGGAAGATCACCCAGGTGACCGGTGCGCACCAGTCGCCCTACGGCACGATCGAGAGCGCCTGGACGGTGCGGGACGGCGAGCTGACCTACCGGGCGGCGGTCCCCGCGAACAGCACGGCGACCCTGAGCCTGCCCACCTCCGACCCCGACACCGTGCGCGAGGGCCGGACGCCCTTGTCCCGGGCCGACGGCGTCACCTTCCTCGGCTTCGCGGACGGCACCGCCTCCTACCGACTGCCCTCAGGCCGCTACGAGCTGACGGCCACGCTGACCTGACCCCCACCCCGGGGCGCGCGAACCGCGCGCCCCGGCACCACTGCGGCCCCGGCCGACGGACACCGTCCGACGCACGGGCCTGCCACCATCGGGTGACCGCCCGCCCGCAGACCGCCCGTGGTGCGTCGACTGGCTCTTCGCAGTTGAGCGTGTAGCGCCGAGGATGCAGAGCCGTCGGACGGTTGGATGTGAGTCGTCAGGAGGTGCGGGAGTCGTGGTTCTCGCGGTTTGCGAGGACCTCGGCCATGTGCGTCTGCGCCCAGTCCCTGAGCCCGCGCGTCATGTGGTGGAGCGAGAGGCCGAGGTCGGTCAGCTCGTAGGAGACGGTGACAGGGACGGTTGGCGTCACGGTACGGGTGAGCAGACCATCGTGCTCCAGCGATCGTAGCGTCTGGGTCAGCATCTTCTGGCTGACCCCGGCCAGAAGGCGGGAGAGCTCGGAGTAACGCATCGCCTTCGGAGCGGCGGCGTGTGCCGCACCGGGCTGGCGAGGGCTGTTGTCGCCGCCCAGCGCACACAGGATCAGGACGACCCACTTGTCCGAGATTCGGTCGAGCAGCTGCCGGCTGGGGCACCCTGCCAGGAACGCGTTGTACTCCACCTTGGCCTGAGCCCTCTTCTGGGCCGCCTTCATCGTCGTCACTGATCGCGCCTCTCCCCTATGGGTGGGTTACGCACTCCGAAGTGCCTGCTTCCCGACAGGAAGTTCCTCTCCCATGCTGATGCAGGAAGGCAGCAGGTGCCACCCCCCGAGCACGACGAAAGGCCACAAGATGAGCACACCCTCCCTCTCTCTTCCCGGCGGCACCTGGACCCTGGGCGACCTGACCGTCACTCGGTTCGGCTACGGCGCCATGCAACTGGCCGGCCCATGGGTCATGGGGCCGCCCGCCGATCGCGAGGGTGCCCTGGCCGTTCTGCGTGAAGCGGTCGACGTCGGTATCACCCACATCGACACCAGCGACGCCTACGGGCCGCGCGTCACCAACGAGTTGATTCGCGAGGCACTGCACCCCTATCCCGAGTCGCTGCACATCGTGACCAAGGTGGGCGCGACCCGCGACGAACAGGGTGGCTGGCCTACGGCCCGGCGACCCGAAGATCTGCGCCGCCAGGTCCACGACAACCTCAAGTCCCTCCGGCTCGACGTACTCGACCTGGTCAACCTCCGACTCGGCAACGCCGAAGGTCCCCAGCCCGGCTCGCTCGCCGAGGCGTTCGAGACGCTCGTCGAACTCCGGCAGCAGGGCCTGATCCGCCACCTCGGGGTCAGCAACGCCACCGAGGAGCAGGTCACCGAGGCGCAGAGCATCGCGCCGGTCGTGTGCGTGCAGAACATGTACAACCTCGCCCACCGCCACGACGACAAGCTCATCGACCGGCTCGCCCCCGACGGCGTCGCGTACGTGCCCTTCTTCCCCCTCGGGGGCTTTACCCCGCTTCAGTCCTCGGCGCTCTCGGCGGTCGCCGCTCGATGGGAGGCGACACCGATGTCCGTCGCACTGGCCTGGCTGCTGCAGCGATCACCGAACATCCTGCTCATCCCCGGCACGTCATCGACGGCACACCTGCGCGAGAACATCGCCGGCGCGGGACTCTCCCTCTCCGATGAGGACTTGACCGAGCTGGACGACATCGGCCGCTGAACGCCCCAGAGCTGAGTGGCTGGTACGACCGGCACGAGGCGGGGTTCCGGGTCGTTGCCCTCGATCACCACGGCGACAACTACGTCGACGGCTACGAGCCGGAGGGCTTTGTCCACGTGTGGGAACGGCCCCGGGACGTCTCCTTCGCCCTCGAAGCACTCGCCCGGGAACAGCTGCTCGGTCCGGTCGGTGTGGCGGGTCTCTCCCTCGGCGGTTACACGGCGTGCGAGCGGCGGCTCGGCCGGCCCCGAACGCCGCGGCGGGTGCGCAGCGGCCGCCTTCAGCCGAACAGGGCGACGAGCCCGTTCACCCAGATCGCCACCATCGCGAGGAGCACCACCAGACATCCGGTTCCCGCGAGGAAGGAGGTGATCGGCCTCGGCCCGGGCTCCGGCCCGTCGTGGCGGGCGGAGGACGCCGTGTCCCAGTCGACCGGGTGGCCCACGGCGTCGGAGCAGGCCTGCCTGACCGCCGCGAGGGTCTCCCTGGCGAAGGCGGAGCGGGCCGACGACTCGGGGCCGCGCCAGGCGAGCGCCCGCATGCGCTGCTGGGGTGTCCGGTACCTCGCCTCGAAGGCGGACGTCTCGCCCGTGTCCCGGTCCTCTTCGAGGTACATCCAGCGCCCCGCTTCGGCGGGCTCGTCGTACAGCCGGTAGACCTCGGCCAGTCGGCGGCGGAGCGTCAGGTCGTCGGGGAACGACGACACCAGTCCGCGCAGGCGCTGACGCGCCATGGGGACCCGGCCGGCGGCCAGGTCGGCGTCGACTCGGGCAAGGGTGTCCGTCACAGGCATGGGTTCATGATCGGTCGCTCGGTACGAGGCGTCGATTCCTTTTCGCGGCCGGCCCGTCGGCCGTTCCACGGACGCCGCGTACAGGCCTGCGGGCGCGCCGCCCGGAACGAGGCCGTCCCGGGCGGCGCACCCGTGTGGCGTACCGGTCAGCAGACCGGCAGCGGGTCCGTCTCGCTGTAGATGTCGGTGTCCTTCATCCAGCCCCAGGCGCCGTTGTCGGCCTGCGTCCACTCCCAGCGGTTGGGGTGCGGGCCGCCGACGTGGCCGCCGTCGTCGGAGCGGCAGACGAACCAGGACGGGTTGCTGTACATGGTCCCCACGAGCCTGGCCGTGCCGTTGTCGTTGACGTAGACGCCCGCGCCGGAGACGTTGTTGCACCACCAGTGGCTCGAGGCGTACCAACAGGGGGACGCCTGGGCGTCGAGCCCGTCGCGGGGGGAGGTGTCGTCCGCCGGCCGGACCGCCGTGTCCGCCGCGGCGAACGGGCCTTCGGACGCCGGCGGTGCGGGGAGGCTAGGGGCCCGGGTGTCCGGGGCGGCGGAGGCGGTGGGGGTCGCGGTGCCGGCGAACAGCGCGCCCGCGAAGGCCGCCGAGGCGAGACACATACGGATCGTTCGCTTCATCAGCTTGTCTCCAGAGGTGCGGGAATCGTTCGACGGAGCCGCCGCGGGGTGACGCGGCGGCCCGAGGGGGCTGCCCCGGACCGGTGCCGGTCCGGGGGCGGCCGGGCGGTGGGCCCGGGCGCGGTGCCGTCCGAAGTCCCCCTCGCTTGCTCCTGCTTGCGCTCCAGGTCTAGCGCCCGGCCGTTGTTCGCGATCGAAACGCTGGTGCCGAACAAACAAGTCGTGAAAAATGGGACGGCACTGTTCCGGCCGTCACCGGGGAGACGGGGAACGAACGGGGGAGGTGCGGCGATGCCGCGCAGAGAGCGACCGCTGGATGGCAGGGACGGTCCGTTACGAGAGTTCGCCGAAGGTCTTCGGCAGTTGCGGCACAAGGCCGGCAATCCGCCCTACCGGACGCTGGCGGAGCAGGCGCACTACGCGGTCTCCACGCTGTCCTCCGCGGCCTCCGGGCAGCGGTTGCCGACGCTGGCGGTGACACTGGCCTACGTGCGCGTCTGTGCCGGGGACGTGCGGGAGTGGGAGCGGCGCTGGAGGGAGGTGGCGGACCACCTCGGGGAGTGCGATCGCGCCGACCCCGGGGAGCGGGCCGGCACCCCCGCGCCGTACGCGGGACTGCGGTCCTTCCGGGAGCAGGACGCGGAGTGGTTCTTCGGCCGGGAGCAGCTGGTCGAGGAACTGGCCGAACGGCTGGAGCGGCAGCGGTTCGTGGTGGTGATCGGGGCGTCGGGCTCCGGCAAGTCGTCGCTGCTGCGGGCGGGGCTGGTGCCGCGGCTCCGCACCGCCGTGCTGCCGGTGGTGACGCCGGGACCGCGGCCGTTGGAGGAGACCGCGGTGCGGCTGGCGGCGCGGGCGGGCCTCGCGCCGGGCGCGCTGTATCAGGAGCTGCGCGCGGACCCGCGGAACCTGGGCCGCCTGGTGAGGCAGATCACCGCCCGTTCCGGCAGGGGCGACGGCGACGTCGTGCTGGTCGTCGACCAGTTCGAGGAGGTGTTCACCCTGTGCCGGGACGACGCCGAGCGGGACTGCTTCATCGACGCGCTGGTCGCGGCCGCCGCGGCCGAAGCCGGCCGCTGCCGGGTGGTCCTCGGGGTGCGGGCCGACTTCTACGCGCACTGCACCCACAACCCGCTGCTGGTGGAGGCGATGCGCGACGCCCAGGTGCCCGTCGGACCGATGCGCATGGAAGAACTGCGCCGGGCGGTGGTGAAGCCCGCCCAGCGGGCGGGACTGACCGTCGAGGGCGCGCTGTCGGCGTCGCTCACGGCGCAGGCGCACGGCCGGGCCGGGGTACTGCCCCTGGTGTCGCACGCGCTGCTGGAGACCTGGCGGCACCGACGGGGCAACGCGCTGACCCTGGAGGCGTTCGAGAGGGCGGGCGGGCTCGAAGGCGGCCTGGCACGCACCGCGGAGGAGTTCTACGGGCAACTGGACGCCGGACAGCGCGAACTGGCCAGGCAGGTGTTCCTCCGGCTGACCGCGCTGGGCGAGGGCACGGAGGACACGCGGCGGCCGGCCCGCCTGGAGGAACTGGCCGGACTGGCCGAGGCCGACACCGGCCGTATCGAGGCCGTGCTGGACCGTGCGGCCAGGACCCGCCTGCTGACACTGGACCGCGAGCGGGTGGATCTGGCGCACGAGGTCCTGATCCGGTGCTGGCCCCGGCTGCACGGCTGGCTGACCGAGGACCGGGAGGCGCTGCGAACGGTGCGTCAGCTCACCGACTCGGCGCGGGCGTGGGAAGCGGTGGGGCGCGATCCGGGAGCCCTGTACCGCGGCGCCCGGCTCTCCCTCGCCGCCGGGCTGGACCGCGCCTGCCTGTCCGCGAAGGAGCGGGAGTTCCTCGACGCGAGCCTGGCCGGGCAGGCCGCCGAACACGCGGCGGTACGGCGTCGTACCCGGTTCCGGCGCGTGGCGGTGGCCCTGCTGAGCGCCCTGCTCGTGCTGGCGAGCACGACCGCCGTCCTCGCCGTACGGGCGCAGCGGGCGGCGGACCGGCAGCGGGACGCCGCCGGTTCCCAGCGGGTCGCCGAGAAGACCGCGGCCCTGCGGGCGGTCGATCCCGCGCTGGCCGCCCAGCTGGGTCTGGCCGCCTACCGTCTGTCGCCCACCCCGGAGGCGCGCGGCAGTGTGCTCAGTACCTTCGCCGCCCCGTACGCCACGCGGCTGACCGGTCGGACGGGCGCGGTCACGGCGGTGGCGTTCAGTGCCGACGGCCGCGTCCTCGCCACCGGCTCCGCCGACCGGACGGTGCGCCTGTGGCAGGTCGGGGATCCCCACCGGCCCCGCGAGCTGAGCGCGTCGGCCCGCCTGGCCGGCGCGGTGCGCGCGGTCGCGGTCAGCCCCGACAGCCGTCTGCTGGCCGCGGGCGGTGACGACGGCACGGTGGCGGTGTGGGACCTCGGCGACCTGGGCCGGCCCCGGCTCGCGGCGCGGCTGCCGCGGGTCACCGGACCGGTCGTCGGGCTGGTCCTCGGCCCCGCGAGCGGCCCCGGTGGGCGCACCCTGGTGGTGGCCGCCCGCGACGGGCTCCGGCTGTGGCAGCTGTCCGATCCCCGCCGCCCGCGCGCTCTCGCCGCGCTGGACGTGCGGTCGCCCGTGACCGCCCTGGCGGCCGGCCCGGACGGGCGGACGCTGGCCACCGGCCATGCCGACCACGCGGTGCGGCTGTGGGAGGTGACCGCCTCCCGCGGGCGTCTGCGTGAGCTGTCGGCCGCGGGAGGCCACACCGGCGAGGTGAACGCGATCGCCTTCGCCCCGGGAGGCCGCCGCATCGCGACCGGGAGCAGCGACTTCACGGTACGGCTGTGGGACGTGACCGGGCCGCGCCACCCGCGCGCGGTGCAGGTGCTCACCGCTCACACCGACGCGGTCAACGCCGTGGGCTTCAGCCCCGACGGCCGCACGCTGGCCACCGCCGGCACCGACGCCACCGTACGCCGCTGGGAGGTGACCGATGCCGGCCGCGCCCGGGAGCTGACCGTGTGGACCGGGCATACCGGCAGCGTCCACGCGTCGGCCTTCAGCCCCGACGGCCGCACCCTGGCCACCGCCGGCGAGGACCGGACCACCCGGCTGTGGGATCTCCCCGGGCCGGCCCTGACCGGCCACGGCAGTTCCGTCTACTCCCTCGCCTTCCACCCCGGCGGGCGGCTGCTGGCCACCGGCAGCTACGACCGGACCGTACGCCTGTGGAACGTCGGGGACGACCGCCGCCCCCGGCAGCTCGCCCGGCTCACCGGCCACGCGGGCCCCGTCAACTCGGTGGCCTTCCGCCCGGACGGACGCGTCCTGGCCAGCGGCAGCGCCGACGGCACCCTCCGGCTGTGGAGCGTGCGGGAGGCGGACCGGCCGCACCTCCTGGCCGACGTACCCTGCCGGATCGGCCACGTCGACGCGGTGGCGTTCTCCTCCGACGGCCGGATCCTGGCCACCGGCGGCGACACGGGCACCGTACGGCTGTGGGACACGGCCGACCCACGGCACCCGCGTCCGCTGGCCGACCTGCGCGGAGCCGGCCCGGTGGACGCCACGGCGTTCGCGCCCGACGGGCGGACCCTGGCCGTGGGGAGCCGGGACCGCACGGCCGTCCTGTGGCACGTGACCGCACGAGGGCGCGGCACGCGCCTGGCCGTTCTCACCGGTCACCTGGACGCGGTGAAGTCGGTGGCGTTCAGCCCTGACGGCCGCACCCTGGCCACGGCCGGCGAGGACCGCACCGTAGGACTGTGGAACGTCGCCGACCCGCGTCGCCCGGTGCTGCGGGACCGCCTGGCCGGCTACAACGACGGCGTCATGTCCGTCGCCTTCGCCCCGGACGGCGGGCTGCTGGCGGCCGCGAGCTCGGACCACACCGTGAGGCTGTACGACGTGACCGGCCGCGGTGGCGCCCGGGAGACGGCCCTTCTGACCGGGCACACCAAGCCGGTCGACACGCTCGCGTTCAGCCCCGACGGCCGTATCCTCGCCACCGGCGGCGAGGACTGGACCGCTCTGCTCTGGGACCCCGACGTGCGGCGCGTGGCCTCCCGCATCTGCGACACCGCCCACCCGGCCGTCACGCGCGCCGAATGGCGGCAGTACTTCCCGCAGCAGCCGTACGATCCGCCCTGCTGAACGCCAACGGCCGCTGCTGTCACCGGCCGGCCCCGGCGCGCCCCGCGCGCCGCGCCCGACGGCACCGGCCGCCTCGAACCGGCGCGGGCCGGCGCGGGCCGGCGCGGGCCGACGCGGGCCGGGGCGCGGACCACCCGTCCGGGCCCGGGGTCCGGGGGCCGGGGCCCGGGGGCCGGGGTCCGGGGCCGTCGGGGAGCATGGACGTACCAGCACCTCGCGTGAAGGAGCCCACGGACGATGCCCCGCCCCGACGACCTCCGCTTCCGCGCGACCACCGCCCTCCAGCGGTACGTCGCCAACCCGCTCATGCGCCGACTGCCGTTCCACACGGTCCTGGAGACCACCGGCCGTGTCTCCGGCCTGCCCCGTCGTACCCCGCTGGGCGGCCGCCGCGTCGGCGACTCCTTCTGGCTGGTGTCGGAGTTCGGGGAGCGCTCGCAGTACGTCCGCAACATCGTGGCCGATCCCCGGGTGCGGGTGCGCATCCGCGGACGCTGGCACACCGGCACGGCGTACCTGATGCCCGACGACGACCCCGTCGCCCGGCTGCGCACCCTGCCCCGGTTCAACAGCGCGGCGGTACGGGCGCTGGGGACGGGGCTGCTCACCGTCCGGGTGGACCTGACCGGCTGACGACGAGTCCGCCGGGTGCCGCGTAGCGGCCCTCTGCCGGTGTGCGGGGGCGGTCGGCGGCCGGGCGGCATCCGCCGACGTGCGAGGGGCCGGTGGCCGGGCGGCTGTGCCGGCCTGCCCGGGCGTGGGCCGGATCTCTCGGGCGTGGGCCGGGTCTCGGCGGGCAACCGTCCGGCGGCCGTCGAGGGACCGCCGGGCGGCCGTCGAGGGACCGCCGGGCGGCCGTCGAGGGACCGCCGGGCGGCTGCCGTCACGCCAGGGTCATCCGGCGATTCCCGCGGCGCGTACGACGGTCCGCGTCACGGTGGGACACGGGCAAGCGCGGTGGGCACACGCGCGCGCCGCCGCGTTCCCCCGGCGTCCGCGCACGGCCATCATGGCGAGGTGCTCGACTCCACGCTTCCTCCGCTCGCCGTCGACGACCGCGGCAACGCCCTCGTCGTGTTCGTCCCCGGGGCCGAGGGCACCCCGCCCGGCGACGCGCCGCTGCCGGCGGCGCTGGTCGCCGTCTGGCACGCCGACCGTGTCCTCATGGTCTTCGACCGGTTCCGCCAGGGCTGGGAGCTGCCCGGCGGGCGTATCGAGGAGGGCGAGACCCCGCGTCAGGCGGCCACGCGCGAGTTGCTGGAGGAGAGCGGCCAGGAGCCGGACGGGCCGTTGCGTTTCATCGGCTACGCGGGCTTCGTCCTCGCGCCCGACCGGCGAGCCGAGTACGCGGCGCTGTTCGCGGGACGCGCCACCAGTCCGCGGGATTTCCAGCCCAACGAGGAGATCGCGGCCGTCCGCTGGTGGGACCTCCGGGAAGCCCTCCCGGCGCGGGTCCAACTCCTCGACGCCCACCTCGCCCGGCTCACGCGAGAGCCGCCCCCCGGACCCTCCCGCCGTCCCGCCGCGGGGTAGCGCAGCCGGTGCGCCGGACCGCTCGGGACGGCGCCCGTCGGCCCCCGCTGTCCGGGTGCCGGAGCGGTATCCGGCGTTCGGGCGTGCCGGCTCCTATCGTGGAACCTCACACGTGGGACCGGACGCCGAGGCAGGCAGGACATGCGGGAAGCGCGGATCGACTATGCGGCGGTCTTCCAGGCCCTGCCCGGCATGGTGGCGCTGCTCACCCCCGACCTGGTCTACGCCGACGCCAACGACGACTTCCTGCGGCTTTCCGGCCGCAGCCGTGAACAACTGCTGGGCCGCTACATCTTCGACGTCTTCCCCGAGAACCCCAACGACCCGGCCGCGGCCGGCATGAGGGAGACCCGGGAGTCGATGCTGCGCGTCGTGGCCACCGGCGAGCGCGACACCATGGCGCTGCTCCGCTACGACATCGAGGACCCGCTGCGGCCCGGCCGCTGGCAGGAGCACTACTGGAGCCCGGTCAACGCGCCCGTCCGCGGCGCCGACGGGCAGGTCGCGCTGATCGTGCACCGGGTGGAGGAGGTCACCGAACTCATCCGCGCCCGTGGCGGCCGGGGCGGTGACGGCCGGACCGGCGCGCTGGAGGCCGAGCTGTACACCCGTTCCCGGGAACTCCAGGAGATCAACGAACGGCTGCGCCGGGCGCATGCCCGCGAACGCGAGGTCGCCCTGGCCCTCCAGGCGGCGATGCTCCCCGCACCCGGCCCGAGCGGCCCGCAGGGTACGGCCGTGCGCTACCGGCCCGCCGTCGGCGCCCTGAACGTCTGCGGTGACTGGTACGACCTGGTCGACCTGCCGGGCGACAACCTCGCGATCGCCGTCGGCGACGTCGTCGGCCACGGCCTGGCCGCAGCCTGCGTCATGGGGCAGCTGCGCAGCGCGCTGAGCGCCGCCTGCCGCGTCACCGACGGCCCTGCCCAGGCCCTGGAGGCCCTCGGCCTGTACGCACGCTCCGTCGAGGGCGCCGAGGCGACCACCGTCGTGACCACCTTCATCGACCGGGACCGGCACACCGTCACCTACAGCTGCGCCGGCCATCCGCCGCCCGCCCTCCTCGACCCCGACGGCACGGTCACCTTCCTCGACCGGGCCACCGACCCCCCGCTCGCCGCCCGCCCCGAACACATGGCCCGCCCCCAGGCCGACGTCCGCTTCTCCGAGGGCGCCACGCTCGTCCTGTACACGGACGGTCTGATCGAACGCCGCAGCGAGGACATCGACGCAGGTCTGGCCCGGCTCGCCCACTCCCTCACCCGCCACCGGAACGCCGCCCCGGAATCCCTGGCCGACGCCCTGCTGGTCGATCTCCTTCCCCTGTCCGGCAACACCGACGACACCGCCTTGGTGGTCGTCCGGCTGTGACGGCGGGCCGTCCGCCGGCGCGCACCCCACGCTCCGCGCCGACCCGGTGCCCGCGGACCTGCCGCGGCCGCGAGCCGGCGCTCACCTACCCGCCGCGGACGCCGGTCGCGGTCTCCCGGCGGCGGATCTAGCGTGGGTGCAGGCATCCAGGAGGTCCGGCCATGACGGGTTCGCATGTCCCCGGCGGGGCGCAGGCAGGCGGTGGCCGCTACGGGAGGGACCTGTTCGCACCGGAGGACCCGCACGAGGCCGGGCGGATCGACGCCGGTGCGCTGGCCTACGACCCCGTCACCACACGCCGTCTGCGGGCGCTGGGCGCCGGCCCGGACTGGCGCTGCCTGGAGGTGGGCGCCGGGACCGGAACGGTGGCGCGCTGGCTGCTGGAGGAGGCGGGTGTCGAGGAGGTGGTCGCCCTGGACCGGGACACGGGCGCGCTGGCCGCCCTCAAGGGCCCCAGGCTGCGGGTGGTCACCGCCGATCTGACGGACGAGAGCCTGCGACCTGGCCGCTTCGACCTGGTCCACGCCCGGTTCGTCCTGATGCACCTGCCCGAACGGCGCCGGCTGATCTCGCGGCTCGCCGGGTGGCTGAACCCCGGCGGCTGGCTGGTCCTCGGCGACGCCGTGGAACTGCCCGACGTCCTCGACACCTCCTCCGCCTACCGGCGGACCATGGACGCCATGTGGCAGGCGCTGAGGACGACGATCGGCACCGACACCTCCTCCGTGCCGGCGTACCCGCACTTCCTGCGGGAGGAAGGCCTGCGGAACGTCGCGGCCGAGCTGTTCTGCCCACCCCTGGTCGCGGGCAGCCCCCTGGCCCGCTTCTGGTCGCAGACCTGGCGCCGGATGCGGCCCGCGCTGGAGGCGACCGGACACGTCGACGCCGACGCCGTCGACGAGGCCCTGGCGTACCTGGACTCGCCGCGACTCGCCGAGCTCGGACCGGGCATGGCGATGGCGTGGGGGCAACGGCGCTGAGGCGGGCGGAACCGCCCGGGACGGGGACGAGCGGGATCGGTCGGGCACGGGATCGGTCGGGCACGGGATCGGTCGGGCACGGGATCGGTCGGACACCGGCTCGGTCGGGAGTCGGGCCGGTTCGACTCTGGGCGGTCGGACACCGGGCCGCTCGGACACCGGGTCGGTCGGGAGCCGGGTCGGTCGGACACCGGGTCGGTCGGACACCGGCTCGGTCAGAAGCAGTCCTCGAAGTCCTGGGAGACGCCGGGGACCGGCGCCATGTCCCTGCCGCCCCGGACGTACACCGCGCTGATCCAGCCGCGCGGGCCGCCCGCGTCCACCTGCACCCACCAGTCGTTGGCGTAACCGGAGTCCCGCACCACGTCGCTCTGGCTCTGGCAGTACGCGGTGACGTGCATCCGGCTGATCCGCACGCGGTCGTACGGCTCGCACTCGAAGCCGGCGCAGGACCGCATGTTCACGTTCGTCGCCCAGACGTACACCTGGGTGGTGTCCGGCGCGGCCTGAGCCGGGGCGGGGGCGGCGGTGAGCAGGGACAGGGCGGCCCCCGTCGCCGCCGCGCCGGCCAGGACGGCCCGGCGCAGCCGGGTCCGGGGGGAGGGGCTGGTGCTCGTCATGACGTCCCTCGGCTTTCCGTGCATGGGGAACGGTGTCGTGCGGAGGACGCCGGCGGCGGCGCTCCCGTATGAGCGGGTCGCTCGACGCCGTCATACGACGGGCCAGCCCGCCCCGTCCCCCTCGCGACACCGCCCGCCCCCGCCCCCGCCCCCGCCCCCGCCCACCGTCCGAAGGAGCCGAACCCGGCCCGGCACCTGATCCCCGGTCCCCGGCACCCGGCCCCTTGCTGTCCGGTCCCCGGCGCGCCGACGGCTCGGCCGACCGGACGGTCACGGGCGCCCACGTCCGCAGGAAGGAGTCCGTCCGGTTTCCTCCGTGCCTGTCCCGCCCCGCCGGTAGGGTGGCCCCGTCGCTGACCTGTCAGGACGGGAAATCATGCTGGACGTGCGCCTTCTCGGTCCGGCCGAGGTGTGGTTCGAGGACCGGCGCCTCCCACTGGGCGGCCCCAAACCGACCGCGATCCTCGCCGCGCTCGTCACCCATCCGGGTGAAGTCGTCTCCACCGAGCGGTTGGTGGACCTCGTGTGGGAGGAGCACGCGCCCGCGACCGCCGGCGCCCTGGTGGCCTCGCACATCGCCGCCCTGCGCAGGGCCCTCACCCCGGCGGGTGCCGCGCACGCGATCCAGACCCGTTCGCCGGGCTACCTGGCCGCCTTCCCCGCCGAGCGGATCGACGCCCACCGCTTCGAGGCCGGTCTCGCGCTGGGGCGCCGCACGGCCGCCGAGGGCCGCACCGCCGAGGCGGCGGACATGCTGCGGCAGGCGCTGGGACTGTGGCGCGGCCGGGACGCGCTGGAAGGGCTCGGGCAGTTCTTCGCACGCACCGAGGCGTCCCGGCTCGTCGAGTTGCGGCTCGTCGCCCGGGAAGAGGTGTACGCCCTCGACCTGGCGCTGCACCGCGCCGACGACGTGATCCCGGAGCTGCTGGCGCACGTCCGCGCCCACCCGCTGCGCGAACGGCCGCGCGGACAGCTGATGACCGCGCTGTTCCGCGCCGGCCGCCTCCCGGACGCCCTCCGCGTCTTCCGGGAGGGGCGCGAACTCCTCCGCACCGAACTGGGCATCGACCCGGGACCCGAACTGCGCGCCCTGCACCAGGCGCTGCTGACCGGTGACACCGAGGTGCTCGGCCACCCACGGCCCGCGCCCGCCACCGCCCGCCCGCCCCGCACCGCCGCGTCCGCAGCCGGACCCGTGTCCGCGGATGCTCCCGCGACCGCCGCCGCACCCGCACCCGCGTCCGCCGCCGGACCCGTGCCTGCCGACGCCCCCCGCGCCGCCGGCCCGCCCCCGCGTGTTCCCTCCCAACTCCCGCCCGACGTGGCCGACTTCGTCGGACGTGAGGAGCAGATCGCCTGGACGGTCGCCGTCCTGGCCGACAGCGGAACCCCGGAGCGGACCGCACCTCCGATCGGCGTCATCACCGGCCGCTCGGGCACCGGCAAGACGGCCCTCGCCGTGCACGCGGGCCACCGGATGGCCGACCGGTTCCCCGACGGACGGCTCTTCCTCGACCTGCGGGCCGCCGACTCCGCGCCCCTGCGGACCACCGACGCGCTGGCCCGGCTGCTGCGCGCCGTCGGCGTCGACCCCGACGCCCTGCCCGCCGACGCCGAGGACCTGGTCGCCCTTTACCGCACGCACCTCACCGACCGCCGGATCCTGATCGTCCTGGACAACGCCGCCGGCGAGGCACAACTGCGGCCCCTGCTGCCGCCCGGACCGGGCTCCGGCGTCCTCATCACCAGCCGCCGCCGCCTCGTCGCCCTGGAGGGCGCGGTCCGCCTCAACCTGACGGAGCTCGCCGAGGAGGAGGCGATGGCGCTGTTCGGCCGGGTCGCCGGACCCGAGCGCACCGAGGCCGAGCCCGACACGGTCGCCGAGATCGTCCGACTGTGCGGACGGCTGCCGCTCGCCGTGCGGATCGCCGGCGCCCGGCTCGCCGCCCGCCCGCACTGGGCGCCCGCCCGGCTCGCCGCCCGGCTGCGCGACGGACGCCGCCGGCTCGACGAGCTCCGCGCCGGCGACCTCGAACTGCGCACCAGCCTGGAACTCGGCTACGCCGAACTGGGCCCGCAGGAACGGCGGGTGCTGCGCCGGCTCGCCCTCATGGAGCTGCCCGACTTCGCCGCCTGGATCGCCGCCCCGCTGCTGGACGTGAGCGCGGAGGACGCGGAGGACGCCGTCGAACGGCTCGTGGACTGCCACCTCATCGAACTCGTCGGCGTCGACGGCGTCGGCCAGATCCGCTACCGCATCCACGACCTGGCCCGCGAACACGCCCGCGAACGCTGCCTGGCGGAGGAGACCCCCGAGGAACGCGAGGCCGCCGTGGCACGGCTGGTCGCCTGCTGGCTGTCGCTGGCCCGCGGCGCCGCGGCCCGCGCCCCCGGCGGCGCCTCCCGCCTCGTCCCCGAACCACACGCCGAACGGCCGCTCGACCCCGCCGTCGAGGAGGCTCTGCTCGCCCGCCCCGCCGACTGGTTCGCCGCCGAGCAGGCCTGTCTGACCGCCGGCGTGGTGCACTGCGCCGCCCACGGCCGGACCCGGGCCGCCCGGGACCTGGCCGGCGTGTTGATAGCGAGTTCGGCGGCCCTCTACAACCGGTTCGACGCCTGGTCCCGCTCCCACACCGTCGCCCTGGAGGCCGTACGCCGGTCCGGGGACACCGAGGACGAGGCCTGGCTGCTGAACGGGCTGGGCCAACTCCGCTACGAACAGGACCGGTTCGACGAGTCCTACGCGTACTTCGGCGACGCGCTGGGCCTGTTCGAGCGGATCGGACCCGATCCGGACGGTGCCGGCGCGGTCCGCGGGCGGGCCGCCGCGCTCGCCGGCATGGGCTCGGCCCGCCGCGAACAGGCCCGCTACGCCGAGGCACTGGACCTGCTGCGGCCCGCGCTCGCCGCGTACGAGCGGCTCGGCGACCAGGTCGCCTGCGCCCACGTCCACTACGGCATCGGCTACGTCCACCGCGAGCAGGGCCGGCACGAGGAGGCGTGGCGGGAACTCACCCGCGCCCTGGAGCTGTACCGGAAGGCCGCGGACCGGCACGGCGAGGCGCTCACCCTGCGCTCGCTCGGCCTGTGCCACCGGGCGCTGGGCCGGCTCGCCGAGGCGGAGGACCTCTTCACGCGGGCACTGCGCCGTTTCGAGGAGGACGACGACGTGTTCGGCGCGATGTACGCCGGGCAGTCGCTGGCCAAGGTGCACATCCGTCAGGGCCGGCTCGCCGAGGCCCGGGAGCGGCTCGCCGCCTGCCTGGAGGTCACGTGTGAACGGCAGGACACCTTCGGGGAGGCGCTCGTGCTGCGCACCCTGGGCGAGTGCCGGCTGGCCGCCCGTGACCTCGACGCCGCCGAGGAGGCGCTGCGCCGGGCGCTCGCCCTGTGGGACGGGCTCGGCCTGCCGCTGTGGCGGGCCCGCACCCTGCGCGACCTGGCCACCGTCGCCCGCGGCCGCGGCGACGACGCGTCCGCCGAGGCCGCCCGCGCCGAGGCCCAGGCGGTCTTCCGCCGCCTGGGCAGCCGGGAGGCGGAGGAGAGCGGCCGACCGGGCGAAGACTGACCTCCACGCCGGCCGACCACGGCAGACCGGCCCATGCCGGCATGACCGGCCCATGCCGGCATGACCGGCCAGCGCCGGCCGACCGGCCGAACCACGACGGCCGATCCGCCCACGACGGCCGATCCGCCCACGACGGCCGGCCTACCCAGGACGCCTGCACAGGGCTCTGCAGAAGATGTGCATCACTTTTGCAGGCCTCTCGGCCACCGTTGACGGCATGACAGACATCATCCTGCTCTCGGACCTCCGGGTGGCGCGCACTCCCGTCGCGGAGTGCGGTGAACCCCTGGCCGACCTACGGGCGGACGGCCGACTGCGCATGGACGCACGGCAGGCCGACGGCGACGGCTCCTACGCCCATCTGCGCACCGGTGTGCTGGAGCGTCTGCTCCAGGCGCAGCGCCGGCTGCCCGACGGCGTCCGCTTCCTGGTGGTGGAGGGATTCCGGCCGCCCGGACTGCAACGCCGCTACTACGCGGAGTACGAGGCCGTCATGCGGACCGCTCACCCGGACGCCTCGGAGGCGCGGATACGCGAGGTCACCAGCGCGTACATCGCGCCGCCCGACGTGGCACCGCACGTCAGCGGGGGAGCGGTGGACCTGACCCTGTGCACCGACGACGGCACCGAACTGCCGCTCGGCACCGACGTCAACGCCACCCCCGAGGAGAGCGCGGGCGCCTGCCGCACGGCGGCGCCCGGCATCGACGCCGAGGCCCGCGCCCACCGGGAGCTGATGGACCGGGCCCTCACCGCGGCCGGGTTCGTCAACTACCCGACCGAGTGGTGGCACTGGTCGTACGGCGACCGTTACTGGGCCCTCGTCACCGGGCGGCCGGCCGCCCGGTACGGGCCCACCGACCTGGGTTGACCGACCCACGGACACCTGCGCGGAGTGACCGCCCGCGCAGGCGGGGGATCCCATGAACAGCACGCACACCGACATCAGCACGCGCGCCGCCGACCCGGCCGGCGCGGACACCGAGGCACCGGCCTCCGATGACTGGATGACACCGGAGGAGTTCGACAGAGCGTTCACCGCCGCCATGCCGCGGCTGCGGCGCCGGCTGCTCGCGCTGACCGGCGACCCGCACGACGCCGACGACCTGCTCCAGGACACCTATCTGCGGCTCGCCCGACGGGCGCACGCCCGCAGACTCGCCCGCCAGCAGCACGCCTATGCCTACACCTGCGTCGCCGCGCTCAACCTGCTGCGCGACTCCTGGCAGCAGGCCTCCCGCCGCGAAGTGTGCTGCGAACGGCTGCCCGACCGGGGCTGGGACGGCGGTCTCGCCCTGCGCGAGGCGGAGTCGGCCGTCGTCGACCTGCTGCGCGGCCTGTCCGCCAAGGAGGCGGCGGCCGTCATCCTCGTCGACATCGAAGGGCTCAGCCACGACACCGCCGGGGACCGGCTCGGCACGCACCGCGGCACCGTCCAGCGCAACCGGCAGCGAGCACTGGCCAAGATCCGGGCCGCACTCCAGGCATACGGGCCGCTCCCGGACACCGTCTCGTCCACGAAGGCCCGCCGCGACCCGGCTCAGGCCTGCCCGGACCAGGGCGACCCGGACCAGGCCGACCGGCACCGGGCCGCCGCGGACCCGACGGCGCCGGCCCCGACCACCCACCCGGCCCGCCCGCACCACCCACCCACGCACCACCCACCCACGCACCACTCACCCACGCACCACCCACCCGCACACCACCCACCCGCACACCACCCACCCGCACACCACCCACCCGCACACCAAGAGCAAAGGAAACCGGGGGACAGCACATGCGCAGCATGAAGAACCGGACGACGACCGCGGCAGGGGGCATCCTGCTCGCCGCGATGCTCGGCACGACGAGCGCGATGACCGCCACCGCGGCACCGGCGGCACCGCAGCGCCCGGCGGCGGCGGCCGACTGCCGGCCGCTCGCCGAGGCCTCCGCGCAGGCCCAGGCCGTCGTCAACGCCGCGTGCAGCCAACTGGGAGTTCCGTACTCCTGGGCCGGCGGCTCCATCCACGGGCCCACGTACGGGAAGGACTACCCGGGCGGCGGTGCCGGATCGCACGACAGCCAGGTGAAGGGCTTCGACTGCTCGCACCTGGTGCAGTACGCGGCCTGGCAGGGCGCGGGCATCCTGCTGCCCGAGGGCTCCTGGAACCAGGCGCAGTGGCGGGGCGCCACCGCCCGCTTCGGCCGCGGCCAGGGCACCGCCCCGCTCCAGCCAGGCGACCTGGTCTTCTGGGCGAAGAACCCCGGCAACCTGGGCACCGTGCACCACATCGCGGTCTACCTGGGCGGCGGCAAGATGGTCGAGGCCCGCGAGTCCGGGACGCGCGTGATGGTCAGCACCGTCCGCCTCAACGCCGAGTACGCGGGCGCCATCCGCATCACCGGCGGCGGTGGACAGCCGGCCCCGGGAACCAAGCGGTACGTCACGTGGGGCACGGGCGTCAACCTGCGGGCCCAGCCCAGCACACAGGCCGAGGTCAAGGCGCGACTGAACGGGCCCACGCCCGTCGACGTGCAGTGCCAGAAGCACGCCGAGCCGGTGGAGGCCGAGGGGCACCGCAACGACGCCTGGTCGTACCTGCCGGCGTACGGCGCCTGGATCTCCAACATCTTCATCGACGACCCGAAGGCGTGGCTGGACGTCCCGACCTGCGACTTCTGACCAACCCTCGGCTGCCCGCCCCCCCCACACGCACACGTCCACCGGTTCGTGTGCCCGCACGAAGGACACCACTTCCATGTCGACCACACGTTCGCCCCAGTCACCGTCCCGGCCCCGGCGCCGGCCCGAGTTCACGGCCCGCATCGCGGCCGCGCTGGCCGCCGTCGCATCGGCCGCCGCGCTGATCCCGCTGTCCGCGGCCGGCGCCGGCGCCGCGCCCGCCGCGTCCGCCCCCACGGCCGTCGCCGCCTACAGCGGTTCGTGCCCCGCCGCCGGGCGGGTCACCCAGGGCTACCACTCCGGCCATGACGGCGTGGACATCGCCAACAACCGGGGCACGCCGATCCACGCGACCGGCCCCGGCACCGTCATCGCCTCGGGCCCCGCGAGCGGCTACGGCCAGTGGATCCGCATCCGCCACGACGACGGCACCGTCACCGAGTACGGCCACATGTACGAGCGGCTGGTCTCGGTCAACCAGCGGGTCAACGGCGGCCAGCTCATCGCCCGGATGGGCTCCGAGGGCCAGTCCACCGGTCCCCACCTGCACTTCGAGGCGCACACCTCGACGTCCAGCACCCGGGGCACGGACCCGATCGCCTACCTCGGCGCGCGCGGGGTGAGCCTGCCCTGCACGCCGGGCGGCGGCGGTGGGAACCCCGGCACGAACTTCACCACCTGGGGCTCCGGCGTCCGGGTCCGCCAGGATGTCCGGCTGAACTCCCGCGTCGTCACCACGCTGTCCGGTCCGACGCCGGTGTACGTCGACTGCCAGAAGCGCGGTGACATGGTGGAGGCCGAGGGCCACCGCAACGACGCCTGGGCCCATGTCCCGGCTCTCGGCGGCTATGTCTCCAACATCTTCATCGACCACAGGGACGCCTGGCTGCCCGGCGTGCCCGAGTGCCGCTGACCAGCGCACCGTGATCGTGCCCCGGGTCCTCGTCGGAGGGCCCGGGGCACGGTCGTGGTGCCGGGGTTCAGCAGTGGGGAAGGCCGCCGACCACGACGTTGCCGGCCCAGGCCCAGACCTCGTAGTACTGGACGCCGCCGAAGTCGACGTTCAGCAGGATCCACTCGTTGGTGCCGTAGCCGCCGGACGAGACGTACTCGCCGCGGACGAAGCACTTGGCCACGCCACTGCCCCACTCGGAGCCGGTGCTTCCCACGATCCGGTACGACGTGCCGGGTCCGGAACGGATGTTGCTGTGCGGCTGGAGGATCCTGTCGCTCGGTCCGAAGCGCTCGGGCGACAGGGACGACGTGGACGACAGGGACGACGTGGACGGCCGGGCGGCGTCCACGGCCTGGGCCGGTACGGCGGCCGCGAACAGGGCGACGACCGCGCCGGCCACCACGGAGGTGGAAAGACGGAAGCTGTGCCGGGACATGGTGAACTCCTTCGGAGACGGACTGGAGGAAAGGGCGACGAGCGGCGTGGAGCGAACGGAACGTGCGGGACGGCCCCTCGGTGTCGGTCGGGGGCTCCTCCCGGTCAGCAGGGGCGGACGGAGTCGGCCGGGTCCCGGCCGATGTCGACGTTGCCGCCCCACACCCACACGTCGTTGTACGGGCCCGTGGTGAGGTCGACGCTGTCGTGGACGCTGCCGTGGTACCAGACGTCGGTGCCGTAGCCGCCGGACTTGAAGTACTGGCCGCGCGTGTAGCAGACACCGCCCAGGTAGAACCGGTCCTTGATCGAACCGGTGTTGACGACGACGCCACCGCCCGTGTTCGGCGCGGAGCGGACATTGCTGTAGGTCTGCAGCGAGACGTAGAAATGCGCGTGAGCGGTGCCCGCCGCGCAGAGGACGGTGAGGGCGGCGCCGGCCGCGACGCCGACGGCGGCCGCCCGGCCGCGCCCCCTGGTCAGCGTGGTGGTGGTCATGAGTGCTCCTTCGGCTTCGGTCACGGCGCAGGAGCGAAGTGGTGAACGCCTGCGCGCTGCTGGGACGGCGCACGCCGACCCGGCGTATGAGTCCGGGCGCTGTCGTGGGCCTCGGAGCGGGGAGCCGGGCGGCCTTCGGCAGGCGGGGCGTGGGCCTGCGGCACGGCACCGCGGGCAGGCCGGGCCCCTTCACAGGAACCGCCGGTATAATCCCCCCCGCCCTCACGCGGATCGCGTGCGGGCCGGGCGAGCGGGGGAGTGGCGATGGACGACGGGATCGAGCGCGAGTACCGCAGACGGCAGTGGGTACCGGCGGCGCAGCTCGCCCTGGCGGCGGTGGCGGTGCTCGTCGCCTTCAACGCACTGCAATGGATGACGTTGTCGGGGCCGACGGCCGTGGACGCGCTGGTCGTGGCGGTCTGGCTGTGCCTCGGTGGCCGGGTGGCGCTGGAGCAGTGGCGGACGCGCACGAACGTCACGGCCGACGGCATCACCGTGCGAGGGCCGCTGCGCACCCGCACCGTGGCCTGGTCCGACGTCTACGGCCTCCGCGTCGAGAACAGCGGGCAGCGCAACCCGCGGTGGCAGGCGTACCTCTACCGCGCCGACGGGCGTCGGGTCCGCCTTCCCCACCTGGACGAGGCTCAGCTGACCGACCCGATCGCCGAGGTCGCCGACCTGTGCGCCACCGCCGTACGGCTCGGGCTCACCTCGTTGGAGACGCGCCCGGAGTCGGAGGAGCGCATCCGCCGTGGGGCGAGACGGCGCACGGCGTGGCGTCGGGCGGGGCTCGGCGGCCTGGTCGTCGCGGCCGTCCTGTTCGCCGTCGACTTCTGGGCGATCCTCAACGACCGGCCGACGCACTCGTACCCGCTGCTCCTCTGCGTCCCCCTGCTCTGCGTCCCCCTCTTCTTCCTCCTCCTGGACCGCTTCGGCGAGGCCGTCGCCGCCCGGCGTCCCACCGGTCCCGCCTGACATCTCCGTTCTGCCGGTGCCGATCCGCCGACCCTGTGCAACTGTCAGGCGGCCTCGACGGTCATGTGATCATGTCGCAGATTCTCAAGGGCCGAGGCGTCTCCGCGCGGTTCGACCCCGACGGCGTTCACATCACCCGTTCCGGCCGGCAGGTCGACATCCCGCTCGCGGCGGTCCGGGAGATCCGGGCCGCCGAGGCGCGGACCGTCGAGATCGTGCTCACCGACGGCACGGCCCACCGGGTCGAGGGCGGCAACCCGACGGCCACCGCCGCCTTCGCCGCCGCCCTGACCGCCGTCCTCCCCGAGGAGCGGAACCCGGCGGGCGGCGCCGTGGTCACCGACACGCGGACGCCGCGCGACTGGGGCCTCTACGTGATCCTGTCCCTGTGCGGCGCCCTGGCGCTCGCCTACATCGGGTACGCCGTGTGGGTGACCCTGACGCATGGCGCGCGCGTCCTCGGGGTGATCATCGGCGTCGTGCCGCTCCTGGCCGGCGTCGTCATGCTCGCCTCGGGGCTCGCGGAGGCCGTTCGCCGCATCGTGCTGAGCCGGCGCGGCATCACCGTCCTCGCCGAAGCCGTCGGCAAGGACGGCAAGGACGGCAAGAAAACGGTGTACCACTACGCCGACGCCGACGGCGGCGTCCACCGGTACACCTGCAAGCGCACCCTCCAGCACATCCAGCTCGCCTACGACCCGGACGGACGGGTGGGGCCCGCCCACGCGGACTGGCTGCCCTTCGTGGTGGGCAGGATCTTCGTGAAGATCGTCGGGGCCCCGTTCTGGCTGTTCGTCGGCGTGGCGATGATCTTCGGGGTGCTGTGGTGACCGACGTCCCGCGCTGCCCGCGGTGGGCCCACTCACCAAGGGCCTCGACTTCACCGAAGTCGTGTGACGTCACAGGCAACCGCGCGGATCACATGGGGAGCGAGAACAGCCGCACCGGCTCAGAAGGCCAGTGCGTGCCGTCGCGCAGAGGCGTCACCATGGTCCGCAGCGGCATGGTCACCAAGCGGCTCCCGGGCTGTTCGACGCGTACGTCCTCGTCGAGCGGGTGCCATCCGAGGCGCTGGTACAGCGGCACGAGGGGAGGCCGGCAGAACAGCAGTGCGTGCTCGGGACCCATCGTGCGAGCGTGATCGAGCGCCCCCGCGATCACCAGCCGGGCCAGCCCCCGCCCCCGCACGTCCGGTGCGACGGCCACTCCACCGACGCCCACCACCTCCGTCTCGGCGCCGCCGATCGCCACGGGCAGCCGGAGCAGGCCGGCGTGTGCCACCAGCCGCCCGCCCTGTCTGATCCCGAAGTGCTCCTCCTTGGGCAGCCAGGTCAGACCGGCCGCGTCGACGCCGAACGGATCGTCGCCGTCACCGAGGATCTCGTCCTGCTCCGCCCTCGTGTACCGAGGGAGCCGTACTACAGCCGGTGCCACGGCGGACTGGTTCTCAGACATCTCTGACATCTCTCCATGATGGCTCCCCCGGCGACCCGAGGGCCGGCCGTCCGTCGACTGACGCTCAGTCAACTGATGCCGTGAGCAACGGCGTCGGTGCCGTGCTCCGTTCGTCCGTCGGCCGACGCGGGCCGTTGTCAGTGCCGTGCGTCATGATCGGACGCATGAACGAGATCGACACGGCCGCGTCGCGGAGCTCCCGAACGTGGAGCGGGCCGGCCGCATCCGCCGCCCTCCAGGGGCTCGTCGGGGCCTCGGGCTGCTGGAACGACGGCACCTTCGCCGACATCACGCGCATCGGCCGCTACATCGAAGGCAGTTGGGCGCCCGAGCCGGGCGAGCGGGAGGTGCGTCCGCCCGCGGCGGGCAGTTGGACGGAACTCGTGGGGCGCACGGGCGCGCTCGCGCTGCGCGCGGCCGCCCCCGCGACCAGGCCGGAGCGCCGCGAGGTGCTCCTCGACTTCCTCGAGATGTGGGCGCGCACGCCGTTCGCCGACCCGGCCTACCGATTCCGCCTGGGCCGGCTCGCCGGAACGACCTCGTTCACCGTCCGCGACCACCAGGGCGCCTCCTTCGGCCTTCACCTCGCGGCCGCGCGCAGGACGCTCTACTTCGAGGCCCTGCTCCCCGGCGGCGGGTCCGCCCCACGCCCCGAGGAACCGCTCTACACCGTGGACTGCCCACGTGGTCGGGGCACTCCGGAGCAGCTGCTGCGCCTGGTGGAACTCGTCCGGGAACGCGGCCCGGTCGCCTGGGACGCGGACGCGGTCGACGCCCTGAGCGAGGCGACCGGCTGGAGCCGCCCCGCCGCGGCCCTCGCCCTGGCCGGCAACCCCGGTGCGGGCGGCTACCGCATGCCCTACCTCGACGAGCACGAACGCGCCGTACTCGGTTTCAAGGTCGGCGAACTCGAGTCGGCGCGCGAGGAGTTGTCGATGATGAGCGACGGCGAGCGGCTCGCCCTGCTCGCCGACGTGATGCCCGCGGACCCCGAGGACCTGTGGGAGCCGGGCGGCCTCGCCCGCGTCGCGGAGCGCGTCGCCGCGGCCTGGGCACAGCAGCACGGCACCCGGCCGCACGCGCCGTGGAGCACCTGGCAGGCCGCGGTCGCCCTGGAGACCCGGATGCCGGCGGCCCACCTGTGCCATCTGTTCCTCGCCCCGGCGAACGCCACCCTGCCGCCGGGCTTCTACCTGCGGGTGTGGCCCTGTCCGCCCGAACACCGCCACCTGCGCACCGCGTGGGACGTCATGGGCGACTACGACGCCACGACCGTCGCGGACGCCGTCTTCGCCGGCCTGCCGTGGGCGTACGCGGACCTCCCCGCCGGGGACCCCGTCCGCACCGGCGCGCCGGAGGTCGTCCGCCATCTGCGCAAGGTGCTGGCCGGCCGCGACTCACCGGCCCGGGTCCTCCACTCGGGCGTGATCCGGGGCAACCGGGGGAGCCGGCGCTGGGACTGGCTGACGGACGGCACCTGCGACCGTGTCATGGCCCGCATCACCGCCGACGACCTGCCCGCGGGCCGCTACGAGTCCGACCCGCGCGCCTGCGCCCCCGACCTCGTCTCCGACGTCGCCGCCACCCTCGACCTGACCGAGGACGCCGCCGCCCTCTACCTCCAGCTCCTGCTGCTCCCCGCGCCGTCGGACCGCAACGTACGGCGCTGGAACGCGTGGACACCGGCCCGCCACAAGGCGGCCGCGGCGGAGCTGGTGACGCGCGGCCTGGTGGTGCGGGACCGCCGTGCGCGCGCCGGACGCACGCTCTTCCTGCCCGGCCCGTGGGCGCACGCCAAGAAACCGCTGCCGCCGATGGAGTCCTGGAAAGCGCCCCTGATCGGCGCGCGGCTGAGCGCCGACGGGAGCGAGGTGAGGGCCTTCGAGCTGCTCCCGGGCACGCTCCCCGAGCTGTTCACCGACGCCTGGCGGCTGGTGCGCGAGGGGAAGGGACCGACGGCCTGAGAGGCCGAAGCACCGGACCCGGGGGCCTGTCGTCCGGATCGGGTTGCAGGGTGCCGGCGGTGCTCCGCCGGCTGAGGTGAGCGGGGTTCGGTGCGCGCGGCGGACGCCACGCGCTTCCCGAGGCAGAAGGACGCAATCGTCCACCCAGGGCACGTCATTGTCCACAACCGTCGCACTAGTCTCGCAGCGAGCCGACCGCGCGGCCCCGGTGGTGCACCCCCACAGCACGACACCTCTCCCCAACCCCCACGGACGGAGATCCACATGCGCAGGACGAGCGCACGGTTCACCCTGGCCGGAGCCACCGCGGCGAGCGCCGCGGCACTGGCCTTGATCGGAGCCACCACGGCCAGCGGGTCCACCGCGGCCGAGGAGCCGACGGCGATCGCGGCCGCCGGCCCCGTCGGCTTCGGCGCCGCCACCACGGGCGGAGCCGGCGGCGGCACGGTGACCGTCACCACCGCCTCCGCGTTCATAGCGGCGGTGCAGAGCAGCACCACCCAGACCGTCCGGGTCAACGGCACCATCGCCCTGACGTCGATGACCAAGGTCGCCTCGAACAAGACCATCGTCGGCGTCGGCACCGCCGGCAAGATCACCGGCAGCGGGCTCAACGTCGCCAGCGTGAGCAACGTGATCATCCAGAACCTGACGTTCTCGGGCTCCAACGACGACGCCATCAACGTCCAGTACTCGACCAACGTCTGGATCGACCACAACGACATCTCGGACGCGTACGACGGAGCCGTCGACATCAAGCGCGCCTCGACCAACATCACGGTGTCCTGGAACCGCACCCACGACCAGGACAAGAACATGCTGCTCGGCCACTCCGACGACAACTCCAGCGAGGACACCGGCAAGCTGAAGGTGACCTACGACCACAACTGGTTCGACGGCACCACCCAGCGCAACCCGCGCGTCCGCTTCGGCAACCCGGTCCACGTGCTGAACAACTACTTCAGCGACATCGGCTCCTACGGCGTGGCCTCGACCGAGAACGCGGGCGTGCTCGTGGAGGGCAACTACTTCGAGAACACCGACGACACCTACCACCTCGGTGAGGGCGACTCCGACGAGGGCTCGCTCGCGGCGAAGAACAACTGCTTCGTCAACTCGACCGCCGGACAGACCGGTGGATCCGTGGCGTCGATCCCGTACAGCTACACCGCGGAGTCGGCGTGCAGCGTCAAGGCGACGGTGACCGCGGGCGCCGGGGTCGGCAAGATCTGAGCCGCACCACCGCACAGGACGCGCACCATCGCACCTGACCCGCACCACCGCACCTGACCCGTACCACCGCACCTGAGCCGCACCACCGCACCTGACCCGTACCACCGCACGAGGGCAGGACCGGTGACCACCGTGTCACCGGTCTTGCCCCATGGCACCTCCTCCTCTAGGTTCCCCCGTGCCCCGTCGGCACCGGCGCCGCGGGGACCCCGGCGGAGGGCGAGCGAGGGGGCGCGGATGGCCGCAGACCTGTGCGCCGCCGACACGCCGCGCGGACCGGACCGGCCGCTCACCGTGGGACTGCTCACCGCCAACATCCACCTGGGCGTCGGCGCCACCCTGTGGTCCGGTGTCTGCGCGGCGGCCCGGCGCAACCACGTCAACCTGGTCTGCTTCCCCGGCGGGAACCTGCTCCACGGCGACGTGGCCCGCAGCGAACTCTACGAACTGGCCGGACCCGCCAGACTCGACGGCGTCGTGTGCTGGAGCTCCACCCTGGGCCTGCCCTCCGGCGGCCCCCGGGCCCGCGGTCTGCTGCGGCGCCTGGCCCACCTGCCGCTGATCAGCCTCAACCAGCCGCTCAGCGACCAGACCGACGTGCTGTCCATCGACTCGCACGCGGGCATGCGCAAACTGGTCGGACACCTCGTCGTACGGCACGGCCGCCGACGGCCGGCCTGCATCCGCGGCCCGCTCGCCCACCCCGTCTCCGAAGAGCGCTACCGCGCCTATGTCGACGCCCTGCGCCACCACGGCATCCGGCACGAGCACACCCTCGTGGGCGCCGCCGTCGACTTCGCCGCGGCGGCGGGCGCCTCGGCGATGCGGGCACTGATCGAGGCGCGCGGCCTGGTCCCGGGCGTCGACTTCGACGTGGTGCTGGCGTGCAGCGACGTCCTCGCCGCGGGAGCGCTGCGCTACCTGGCCGACCGCGGGGTGCGGGTCCCGGAGGACGTCGCGGTGGTCGGCTTCAACGATTCCCCCGAGGCCCGGCTCGGCGACCCGCCCCTCACCTCGGTCGCCCTGCCCTTCGCGGAACTGGGCGCGCTGGCGGTGGACACCCTCGTCGCCCGGTTGCGCGGCACCCGGCCCCCGAACCGCACGACCATCCCGGCCACCCTGGTACCGCGCCGTTCCTGCGGCTGCCCCTACCCCTCGTCGTACGGCACCTCACCACCGGTTCCCGCGGCCGCGTCCCCGCGGCCGGCGGCCCCGCATCCGCGGGCGTCGCACGTCGGCTGGGCGGCCCTCGACCAGGTTCTGCCGTCCGCGGGCGCCCGGCTCGCCTCGGCCTTCCACGCCGAACTGCCCTGCGACGCCGAATCACCCTGCGGCGCGGAACTCTCCTGCGGCCCGGAACTCTCCTGCGGCGCGGAACTCCCGTGCGGCGCGGAACTCCCGTGCGACGGGGGTGAGTCGGCCCCGGCCGCCGAAGCGCCGGCCGACCGTGCGACCGCGGGCGGGGCAGCGGATCCCGGTGACCGGCCCGGCGCCTTCCTGACGCTCGTGGAGCAGTTGCTGCGCGGGCACGCCGGTACCCAGGCCGACGTCGACCGCTGGCACCAGGCGCTGGAAGGCGCCCGCCGCGACGTGGTGGACGCGCTGCCCCCGCCGCGCCGCAGGGCCGGCGAGCGCCTCTTCGGACGGGCCCGCCTCCTCGCGGCCGAGCGGTCGCGCGCGCTGCTGGAGTACGAACGCTGGTCCCAGACCCAACGCGCCCGACGGCTGAGGCGGTTCGGCACCGCCCTGACCACGGTGGTGGACCTGGAAGGGCTCTCCGACGTCCTGGAACGGCACCTCACCGAACCCGGCGTCCCCCACTGCCGGATCGTCCTGTACGAGCGGGCCCACGACTTTGCCGACCCGGCCGTGCGGGGCATGGCGCGCACGGTGCTGAACCGTGCCGGAGAGCGGACCCCCGCGGTCTCCGGCGCACTCGGCGAACCCGCGTTCCCGGCCAGCCTGCTGCTGCCCGACGCGCTGCTGCCGCGCGAGGACCGGTACACGCTCGTCCTGGAACCCCTGCACATCGGTGACGAACACCTCGGTGTGGCCGTGTTCGACGCGACCCGCACGGAGGCCGTGGACCACGACGGCGCCCTCTACCGGGAACTGGGCGACCAGATCAGCGCCGCCCTCAAGGCGATCGGCCTCTTCGACGAGGTGCGCCGGGCCCGGGACGCGGCCGAGCAGGCCAGCCGCTTCCAGGCACGGCTGCTGACCCACGTGACGGACGAGGTGCGCACCCCGGTGGAGGCCATGCTCCAGCACGGCGGCGACCCGGGGACGGCGCTCACCGGGGTCCGCCAGGAGGCGGCCCGGCTGCTGTACCTCATCGAGAACCTGCTGGACCTGGCCCGCTCGGAAGCCGGCGACCTCCTGCTGTCCCGGCGGCTGCTGGACCCGCTGCCCGTGCTGGCGCGGGCCTGCGCGACGGCGGCGGCCGCGCGGCAGGCGGCCTTCCGCTGGCAGCTCGACCTGCCGCGGCGGCTGCCGTCGGTGTGGGTGGACGAGACACGGCTGCGGCAGATCCTGCACAACGTCCTGTCCGCCGCGGCGGACCGGGCCGGCGTGAGCCCGCCCGAGGTCACCGCCGTCCTGACCCCGTGCGGCATACGGATCACCGTCGCCGTCCCGGACGCCCGCGCACCGTGCCCGCGCCCCGGTCAGCCGTTCGACGTCGGGGTGACCACGGCCCGCCGGCTGGCCATGATGCACGGCGGGGCGCTGACCCTCGCCGGCACCGACAGCCGGCCGGAGTACGTCCTGCACCTGCCCCTGCCGACGCCGGACGGGCAGGCGCACCTGACCGGTGGCGGTGCCGCGCCGCTCCTCGTCCTCACGCCCGGCGGACTCGCCGCGGACGTGGAGGAACTCGTGGCCCGGCACGGACTGGAGGTGTCCCGGCCCGACTCCCCGCACGACCTCATCCGCTCGGTCGAACTCCGCACCCCCGCGGCCGTCGTGTGGGACGCGCTGCCCGACCGCCCGCAGGAGTGGCGGGCGGTGCAGCGACTGCACGACCATCCCGCGCTGCGGCACACGCCGTTCCTGCTGTTCGGCGCCCACGGCACCGATCTGCGGCACGTCGTGCGGGCCCTGCGGCCCGACGGGTTCGCCGCGCCCGTGATCGTCGCCGGCGGCTCTCGCGAGTCCCGGGAGACGATGCGCCGGCTGGCCGAGGCCGCGCTGCCCGACCACCCCACGCGGGTGGTCGCCGACGCGACGGCCGTCCTGGCCCTGGTCGCCGAGGAGCGGCCACGGCTGGTGATGCTGGAGCGTGCCCTGCCCGATCTGCGGGGGCTGGACGTCGTGGACCGTCTGCACGACGGTGCCGGCCGGGCCCTGTGCCCCGTCGTCGTCGCCGGGCACGAAGGGCTGACGGCGGAGGACGCGCGCCGAAGCCGCCCCCACCCGGCGCTGCTCATGCTCGACCTCGACGTCTTCGCACCGCACGAGGCGGCGGCGCTCGTCCGCGACCTGGCCGGACAGGGCGGCCTGCCGCCGCCGCGGTCCCGGGACGTCCTCGACGAGGCCCTGGTCTTCCTCTACGAGCACTGGCGCCGGCAGATCTCCCGCTGGCAGGTGGCCCAGGCCGCCGGAGTCAGCCCCGACCATCTCGGCAAGCTCTTCCAGCAGCGCTACGGCCTCACGGTGTGGGAGTACCTGACCCGGCTGCGCATCGGCCGGGCCGCGGAGCGCCTGCGGTCGAGCGACGACAGCGTGCAGAGCGTGGCCCGCGCGGTGGGCTTCCGCGACCGCGCGTACTTCAGCCGGGTGTTCCGCAAGGTGACCGGAGTGGCCCCGCGCCTCTACCGCGAGGAGTCGGTGGGCGGCCCGGGACCATGACGGACCCGGCCGGGGACGAGGGCCGGGAGGGGCCCCGCGCCCGACCGGGAACGAGGCCCGCACGGGGTCCCCGAGAGCGCGCCGAGGTCCCCCGGCCGGCCGGGCTCGGCGGTCAGGCGGGCGGGCGGTCAGGCGGACGGTCGGGCAGGCAGGCAGGCGGACGGTCGGGCAGGCGGGCGGGCGGTCAGGCGGCGAACGGCGACTGAGCGCCCGCCGTGACGACCGTGCCGCCCTGGACGACACCGGCCACGTTCCGGGGGTCGGCCAGAAAGCCGATGTCGGTGAGCGGGTCGCCGCGCAGGACGATCAGGTCGGCGTACGCACCGGGCGCCGTCGTTCCGATCTCCCCCTCCCGGCACAGGAGCCGGGCGGCGGTGGTCGTGGCGGAGCGGATCACGTCCAGGGGGCTCTGCACCTCGGCACGCAACCGGAACTCCTCGTTCTGGTGGTGGTGCATGCCGCCCAGCAGGTCGCTGCCGTAGACCGTGCGGACCCCGCCGCGAACAGCCCGTTCGAGCGCGGCGAGCCCCTCGCCGAGCACCTCGTCCACCTTGCGGTGGCTGTCCGCGGGCAGCCCGTACTCCGGCCCCTCCTTCTTCAGCGCCCAGTAGGTGACGAGCGTCGGCACGAGGAACGCGTCGTGGTGGGCGAACAGCCGTACGCTCTCGTCGTCGAGCAGGTTGCCGTGCTCGATCGAGCGGATGCCCGCCTCGAGGGCGCGGTTGACGGCGCGCGCGGTGTAGGCGTGGGCGGCGACGTACCGGTTGGCCGCCGTGGCCTCCTCCACGATCGCGCGCAGCTCGTCCATGGAGTACTGCGTGGAGTCGATGCGGTCGGTGGGCGAGGCGACCCCGCCGGACGCCATGACCTTCAGGTGGTGGGCGCCCTTGCGCAGCTCGTCGCGGGCGGCGGCGCGGACCGCGTCCACCCCGTCCGCGACCCGGCCGAGGCCGGCGCAGCAGGGGTGGTCGTCGCTGACCCGGGTGCCGCGTCCGCGGGTGTCGCCGTGGCCTCCGGTCTGGCTGAGGGCCCGGCCGCAGAACAGCAGCCGGGGGCCGCGGACGAGGCCTTCGGCCTGGGCGTCGCTGAGACCGTAGTCGGCCCCGGAGGCGTCGCGGACCGTGGTGAAGCCCCGGTCGAGCATGCCGCCCATGATGCGGGCGCTGTGCGCGGCGATGTAGCTGGGGGAGGAGTGGGGCAGCGCACCGAGGTCCGCGGTGGCGGCGGTGACGTGGACGTGCGCGTCGATCAGGCCGGGCAGGACGGGCGCTCCGGCGAGGTCGACGACGCGGACGCCGTCCGGGGCGGCGAGGCGCGACCCGGTCTCGGCGATGCGCCCGTCGGCGCAGCGCACGTCGCATTCCTGGTAGGTGCCGGATTCCACGTCGAGCAGGAGGGCGTTGCGCAGCAGCAGGGACAAGGGAGTACTCCTCGGTACGGCGGCGGGGGCGGTGTGCGGGATGCGGTGTGCGGGCGGTGGCGCCGCGGCCGGTCGGCGACCCGCCCCGGCGG
>NZ_JBHWKO010000058.1:0-40917 GCF_042731035.1 Streptomyces sp. NPDC059895 | reverse complement strand
CACCAACCCCCTACGGCCGGGGCAGACAGAACGACCGCACCAACGATCATGCCGGGCCACCCCGCACCCCTGCAGGCAATTCAGCAACAGAGTCTCAGGTGACGTCAAAACAAACCGACACCCCAAACTCGCTCAGAAGGCGACTCCCACAGTCACCTCGAAACGACTCCCTCACTCAGATGCAAAGCCAGCAAGTGCGTCGATGGCGCAGTGGGCGGCCACGCGGTTGCAGTCGTCCAGTGGCCAGGCGGCGGTGTCCGACTGGCGGCGGCTGACCTGTGCTTGGCGCATTCCCAGCGCCGCAGCGGGATCGGCCTGTGTCCCCCGTCAGCCGCATGAGTGCGGTGATCGCGGCCCTCACTCGTTCTCCCGACGACAGCACCATGGTGTTCAACCCACCGTTGCACGTCACCGGGCAGTCCGCGCGGCGTTGTGTTCGGGCCGCGCCTGGTGTGTCGTGACGGGTTCCGTCAGCGGGGCCGCCATGTGCGGATTTCGAGGTGGAGGATGTGGACGTCCGGGTGAATGCGGCCGGTCTCCACGAGCCATTGGTAGACGGCGGCGGTGACGTCGCCTCCGGCGGCGTCGACGCGGCGGGCGAAGTCGGCGGCATCGAAGCCGCCGGTCTGGGCGGAGCCGTAGGAGCGTTCCTCGGTGTGGTCGGCGCGCTGGATGACGTCGCGGCGGATGCCGGGTGAGTCGGTGCGGCTGCCGGAGGGGTGCAGGTAGGCGGTCTTGGCCAGGCGGACGGTGAAGGCCAGGCGCAGTCCTCGGCGGGCGGCTTCGGCGATCAGGGGGCGCAGGCGGGCGGAGCCGGAGGCGATGGCCTGGGCGCCGACGCGGCCGGTGCCGGAGCCGGTGGGAGTGATCAGGAGGGCTTTGCCGCGGACCCGGGCGCGGGCGCCGGAGGCGGTGGTGCGCCGGATGGTGTGGCGGGCGGCGATCGCGGCGAGTTCGGGCAGGTCGGTGATACCGCCGGTCTCCACGGCGGTGAGGACTTCACGCAGGGCTGTGACGAAGGCGGCGCCCTTGTTCCTGGTGTAGAACTGCGAGACCAGGGACGGGTCGCGGTCGATGATGCGGGCGATGTCGCGTTTGGTGTAGCCGGCCTGCTGTAGCCGGTCGGCGAGTTGGGCGGCTTCGTTCAACTCGCCCTGGCTGCTGGGGCGGTCACGGCGGGCGCGGGGCGGCATCAGGTCCCCTGCCCGGCGGAGGTGAGGCCGGCTCGTCCGGTGTCCCGCAGGGTGAGGAGTTCTTCCTCGGTGGTGGGTGCGGCCAGGGGGCCGGTGAGGCGGCCGCGCAGGAGGTAGTCGCCGGGCTGATGGTGGTGGGGCCAGTTCTGGGGCTCGGTGAGGTAGAGGGCGTCGGTGCGGAAGGCGACGACGGTGCCGGGGGGTGTGTGCAGGGCTCCGGCGTAGGTGTCGTCGTCTCGGTGGTACTGGCTCAGCAGGGCGCCACGGGCGCCGGACCAGACGGTCGCGGCCCATTCGGGGTGGGCGTTGGGATCACGGGCGAACCCGGTGGCCCGCTGCCAGGTGATCAGCTCGTCGTCGAAGCCGATGATTTCCGCGTCCGGCGGTACATCGCGCTCGAGGGTGCGGGGGGTGGTGCCGGTGACCATGCGGGGGCGCTGGGCGAAGGCGCCGATGCCGTAGAGCAGGATGGCGCGCACGGCGCGCGAGGCCAGGTGGGCGGCGCGGGCCTGGCGTTCATCGCCCTGGTAGTGGGCCTGGGCGGAGAGGTTGGTCCAGGTGTCTTTGAGTTTCTTGGCCCAGTCGGCAAGGGGTTTGTCCGCTTCCCAGAGGATCCCGTCGATGATCTCGATATTCCAGGGCTGGATCGGGTTGTTGAGTGCCGTGTGGATCTCGGGTCCGCCGGCCCAGGTGGTGAAGGTGGTGCCCGGTGCGCTCGGGTAGTGCCAGGCGCGCTCTCCGGGGGCGGGGGCGGGCAGGATTCCGACGTGGTTCCAGCCGTCGGGGACGGTGACCCGTACGTGCCAGTGGCCGCAGCCGTAGAGGGCGTTGGTCTGTTCCTGCGCGGTCCAGGAGGCGAAGGTGCGGCTGGTGATGCGGCGGGGTGTGCCGACGGGGGACTTCCAGGTGTGTTTGGCGTAGGCGAAGGTGCGGTCGTATTCGACGAGTTGAGGCAGCTGCCCGGGCACGTGGGGCGGGGTGAGGAGTTCGTTGCGGCCCTGGCCTGCGGTGGTGTGCAGCAGGCCGCGCAGTTCTTCGGAGAGCACGGGGAAGCCGTCGGCGTATTTTCCGCGCTGGGGGATGGTGCGGGTCCACAGGTCACGGCCGGTCTGTGAGGGCGAGCCCATGATCACGGCGTCGGGCCAGCGGCGGCGCAGTTCCTGCCACAGGAGCAGGAAGGCGTCGCGGACCATGGCGGGGTCGTCGTCGTCCGTCAGGTCGAACCACTCCCCCACGGAGCGGATTTCGACGCGGTGGTCGCCGCCCTCGCGCTGGTAGCGGCCGACCGGGTTGCGGGCGTGGACGAAGTGCCCTGCCAGGCGGTCCTTGCCGTGGCCGGTGTCGGTGCGCCAGCCGGGCATGGGGGCGTTCAGCCAGGCGGCGACCGCGTCGCGCAGGTAGGGGTAGCGGTCGGCGTCGTGGTGCCAGGGGTCGCCGGCGGTGATGTAGATCCGCTCCACGCTGTCGGGGACGGTGTGGAAGACGGCCGTCAGGAGGGCTGCGGCGGACCGGTCGCCGAGATCGAGGCGGGTGGTGTGGTCGCGGTGGACCAGCACGCCGGTGGTGGCGTCCAGGAAGACGGTGGCGCGAGGCCGTTGCAGGAAGTTCGGGCGTTGGGAGACCAGGCGGGGGGTGTGGGTGAACCAGCGGTCAGCGGTGCTCTCGTCGGGCAGGGACGGCAGGGTGCGGGGGGCGCCGTCCGCGGTGAGGGGTGCCTGGGCCTGCCTGGCATCCGCCGGTGCGGCGGGAGTCTGCGCCGCGGGCGCGGGGTCCTGTGCCCCGGCATCGGTGTGCGGCACGGCGGAGGGGGCGGCGGCAAGGCTGTCGGGGGCGAGCTGGGGGGCGATGGTCACGACTTCGGCCACGCTGATTCCGGCAGCGGGCGCGATCCGGTCGGCCTTGGCCTTGTTGTAGCCGGCGAGTGCGGTGATGGTGTTGGAGCGTTCCGTCTCGAGTCTGGCCAGGGCTGCCGCGGTCTTCTTGATGTTCTCGCGCAGGGTGCGCAGTTCGGCCAGGCCGGTGTTGTAGCTCTGTGCGTCCATCACGGTTCCTCGGGCAGCCGGCGGGTCGCGGGCCTTGTGGTGTGGGTGGTGACGTAGGCGACCGCTCCGCCGGAGTGCGATTGCAGACGGGTGGCGAGCAGCAGTTCGGCGAGGGTGCGGTCGCTCTTCACCCGGGAGGTCAGTTCGGTGGCGGGGGCGGCCAGGTCGGTGACGTAGCCGGCCAGCCGTGCGTCGGGGAAGGCGAAGCGGCCTTGCGTGTTGCGTTCGAAGGGGTCCAGGCCGGTCAGGACGGCGACCACGTACCCGGACAGGGTCACTGGCAGCACTCCGGCGGCGGCGATGCTGGCTGCGTCGCACCGCCACCAGCCTTTCAGGCTGTTGAGGAGGCGGTCGGGGCCCAGGTGAGGTGCGTAGCCGATCCACTGCCGGCCGTCGTCGACCGGGCGTGCCGCGTCGACGCGCAGCACGGCGAGTTCGGTGGCGTGCAGGCGGTGCAGGGGGGCGTGGGAACGTTCTTGCAGGGCCTGGACGACGGGCAGGGGCGTCATGACGCGGACGCCTCGGCGGGACAGGCCGGGCAGGACGCCCGCGTTGATGAGGCGGCGGTAGGTGGTGACGGCGCAGCCCAGTTCCTCGGCTGCCTGTCCCGTGGTCAGCAGCACTGCTGCCTCCTCGGGATGCGGGTGCCTGCCGTGTCTGAACGGTATCGGCTCCCCCACCATGATGCAAGCCTGATCAGATATCTGATCAGGCTTGTCGCTGGGGTGGTGTGTCCGGGGATGCCGGCCGGCCGGTGTCAGAACTCCGGTGTGCGGGCCTTGTCGGCGGCAGGGCCCTGTGCGCCGATGGCGCTCAGACGCTTGTTGATGGCTCGCTCGCTGCGGCCGAACTCCCGGCTCATCTCCTCGGCTGTGGCGCCCTGGGCGCTGCGCTGGGCGAGCTGCTTCTCCTCTGCCTGCGTCCATCCCTCGTGGGAGCGGCTGTGGGTCTTGCGGCGTTCCTCGAGGGTGGGGCCGTGGGTCTGCTTCGGTACGGGCGCGGGCCGGGCGGCGGGCAACGGCGGGGCCGGGCGGAGGGTGAGACCGAGGCGGGCGAGCTGGTGGTGGATGGCCAGCGGGCTGCGCCCGAACTCCCGGCCCAGTGCGGCGAAGTCGCGTTCATGACGGTATCTCTCGGCCAGGTGGGCGCTGGCTTCGTCGGTCCACGGCTCGCCGCGCCGCGGGGCCGCAGGGGCGGGGGGTTCCGGGCCTGTGGCGGGGGCGGTGGCTTGTGCCGGGGTGGCGTGGGCTGCGGCACCGAGCAGCCGGGCCAGGCCGTCGAGGTGGGCGGTGTCGATGTCCCCGCACAGTTCTCCTTCGATGTCGCCGGCGAGGGTGCTGACGGTGAGGGTGGCGGCGAGACGGCCGTCGTCGTGGCGGGTGGCGGTCAGGAGGTAGCGGCGGCCGTGGTCGGTCGCGGCCAGCTCCAGGTACGGCTCGGGGGTGTTGTCGCGGTCGGGCGGGTTCGGCGCGGTGCGGCTGCTGCCGACGGGCGTGGCCAGGAGGGCGTGCACGTGCCAGGAGGCCGTAAAGGTGCCGCCGCTGTCGAGCTGGTAGGCGACGGGGCCGGGGTCCAGGTCGGTGACGGCGAAAAGCACGTTGAGGGTCTGCCCCGCGAAGGGGCTGGCCGCCTCGGGAGTGCCGGGCACCGGGAGGTAGGTGAGGGTGCCGTGCCCGGGGTCTGCGACGAGGGGGGTGTCGAGGTCGCCGTGCCAGTGTCCGGCGGTGTCCTGGAAGGCGTAGATGAGGGCCATGGGCGTGGTGTCTTTCGCATCGGCGGGCGGCCCGGGTCACGGGCCGGGCGGGGTGTGCGGCGGGCGGCCTGGCGCTGATGGGGATCTCTGAAAACGACCAGGGCCGCTCGTCGCCTCACTCGGTCCGCCGTTCGACAGAGTGGGGGACTTCAACGAGCGGCGAGCGTGTTTCCGGCCGGGGCCGCCCGCTCGTGGAGTGTGCGGGCCGTGCCGGCCGGTCAAGGGCGCCTTCGGCGTCGCTCCGCGATGGCCTCCGGCCACCCTGGACAGTCCGCCCCGCCCCTGGACCTGGCTGGCTATCGGGCGGCCCCTCCCTTGTGGCGCCCGTCCGCAGGTCAGGTGCCGGATGCGTGGGGAGATCCACTGAGCAGGTGTGGGGTCACCCCCGAGCAGGGGGTGGGGAGATTCAAATGTCGCCATCAGCGCGGGCGCCCCGCTGTTGGGAGGGGTGCTCAGTAGTGGAACTGGACGAGGTGGAGGTCGCTGATGGCGACGGCGGCCTGCTGCTGGTCGGTGGGCAGGGCGCGGAAGAAGTAGGCCTCGCCCATGCCGTCGGCCAGGATGCCGCGCAGTTCGTCCTCGTCCGCGTTGCGGTGGCGGGCCTCGAAGAGCATCCGGGCGTGCACGGTGGGCAGGTCCTCGATCAGCGAGCGCAGGCGGGGGTCGCAGAACTCGCCGCAACTGGTGGTGTAGGTGAAGCGGGCGTGCAGCTGGACGGTGACGGAGCCGCCGTGGTGCAGGATCTGCTGGTGGGCGCGGCGCCTGACATCGGGCTGCCAGGCGCGGTAGATCTCCCGCTCGATGAGGGTCTGCTGGGCGGGGGTGAGGCCGCTGGTGTCTCCTGCGGCCCACCGGGTGACCGCATCCGGGAAGGCGAACAGCCGGGGGGCCAGCTCTGCGGCGTCCTGGTGGCGCAGCAGATGACGCACGCGCGCGGGGGGCCGGACCGGGGGGCGGCTGGTCCAGTGGCGGGCGTCGGCGATGTCCAGGGCCTCGGCGACCGACATGGTGGGGTGGGGCACGGTGCGGCAGGCCTCCTGCCGGGTTCGGGGGGGGGCGCGTTGCCCCGGCCGGGTGGTGGTCGTTGTCCGGACGGCGGGGCGGGACCGAGCCACGCGGGGGCGCCGACGGCGAAGTGAGGGGCGGGGCACGGTGGGTGTGCTGGTGGCGAAGCCGGTGGATTTGTCGGCGGTGCGGGGAGAGGCGGCGAGTTCGTTCGTCGTCCGGCTGGCTGCCGCCAACGGCATCCTGCCGACCGGTGTCCTGGACGATCTGGGGGTCCGGGGACATCACGCACTGGATCCGCGCACGAACGAGGTGCTGCTGAGCAGTCAGGGGATCGGGCTGCTGGCGATGCTGGCCGGCCGCGACGAGGCGCACCTGCGCCGGACCCTGCCCACCGCCGCCGCGGGGCCGGTTTCCTCGCGGGCACGGCCGGCGCGCGTCGGCCCGTGGCCCACGGGCTGGACGGTGCTGGCGGAGTGCTCGGGATGCACAGCCCGCCGCAGCGACGGGCTGCCGCCGGTGTGGCTGGCCGTGCGCGCGTCCTGGCAGGTGTGTGCGCCACGGGCAGTGGCTGCAGGGCGCCGACCGTGTGCAGCACATCAGTCTTGCGGGGCTGGAGGAGGTGGTGGAGGCCCATCGGCGCCGGATGCGGCTGGAGCAGCGGGTGGGCCCCTACGCGCGAGCCCTGCTGGCCGACGCCCTGCAGGTGGCCGGGTTTTGGTGGCGGTGCCGGCAGATGGGCTCGGACACGGTGTGGGCCCGACGGGAGCGGGCACTGGGCCTGGTGCGCCGGCCGCAGGCCCTGCCGCTGGTGGTCTACCCGGAGGCGGTCACGGTGGCGGAGGCGATGGCCGTGCACGAGCGGCAGCGGTGCTGGGGCCGGGACTTCGACAACGGTGCGCCCGGCTGGGTGTCGCGGCGCTGGATCACCTGGGTCGGTGAGCGGCTGGGCATGACCGAGCAGATGGAGCACGGCGGCTACCGGGCGCTGCGGAGCTGGACGATGCAGCACCGCGTCGCCGCCCCGGTGGCGGCCCGGCTGGCGCAGACGGCTCCGCCGCCGGGTTACCGCTCGGGTCAGATGCAGCCGCTGGAGCCGCACCGGCCGCTGCCCGAGACGCTGGAGGACTCCTCCTGCCTGCCCTGGAGGCTGGACGGGCCGGTGACCAGTCTGCCGTGAGGAGCGCGGCGGCCGTTGGGGCGGTGCGGGGCGGCCGGTTCGGGCGGGTGCCGTCACCATGGGGCGGCGGTGTCGGTCAGCGCCTGGGCGGGGTTGTGGTCCTGGCGGCAGTGCTCGAGGAACCAGTCCATGGTGCGGACGGCGACCGGCCGGACGTGGCCGGGCGAGATGCCGACCCGGAATCCGCAGTCGGCCTCGCCGGTGATCTCCAGGATGCTGGGTGTCCGGGTGGCGTAGACGATGTGGCCCGCGTGGACGGCCAGCGGGAAGTGTCCCGTGCGGGCGGTCTGGCACAGCTTGCGGTGCACGTTGGCGCGGGTGTTGGCGGTCACTGCGGCCAGCAGGTCGGGGCGCCAGCTGGGGTCGGGCGGGCTCGTCCAGGGCAGGGCGGGGTGGTGGTCGGGGTCGGCGGGCTGGGCGGCCAGCCGGGCAAGGCCGCCGTCGGCGGAGGCGTGCACGGCGCGCAGCAGGGCCACGCCTGCCGGATCACCGTGGGGCAGATCGTGCAGGGCGGACTCGAACGCCTGCGGGGTCATCTGGGCGGTGATGCCCAGGCGTTCCAGCGCGGTGAGGTGGGCTTTGCGGAAGCGGTCGTACCAGGGGTTGAGGTAGGGCCCGGGCGGGCTGGTGCGCCGCAGCCGGCCCTTGACGGGCCGGATGGTGACGCCGCGCTCCAGGGCGTAGGCGACCGCCGGGGTGGGGTGCCAGGCCAGGCCTTCGGTGGGGAAGGGGGATGGCAGCTGGGGGTGTTGCGGACGGACGGGGGGCAGGGCGACCAGCCAGCTGCCGGGGGTTCTGCGGTCGAAAGGAGGTTCATCGACCTCGCAGGCCGGGCCGTCGGCGACACGGATGTTGTTGCAGTCGGCGACGTAGGGCAGGTTGACGGCCAGGCAGACCACGTATGCGCACTCGGCTTCGGCAGGGGTGGGGGTGCGCCACCAGTTGAGGTCTTCGACGGCGAGGCTGTCGGCGGCCGCCCGGCCCACGGCGAGATGGTGGCCGGCCGGTGCCTCGCACGGTGCGGGATCGACGCACTCGGTCAGTGCGCCCGGTGCGCCCGGGCACAGCAGGACCCCGGAGACGGGGTGCCGGCGCGCCGGCGGACGCAGGTCGCTCATCAGCCGGTGGCCGCAGTCTCCGGGCGTGCCCAGCGGGGTGCGCAGCAGGCTCGTGTACTGGCCCAACAGGCTGGCCAGTTGGGGCGCGTCGAGGGTCTCCGGCAGCTTCCACGCGTCGCGGTACAGGGCGCCCCAGGCGGTGACGGCCAGGTGGATGCCGTCGCGGTGGGGATCTTGGTTGCTGGGGTGGAGGGTGGACCAGGGGCCGAGTCCGTGGGTGTCGGTCTGCCAGCCGATCGCCCGCAGCTGCCGCAGCAGGGGGTGGTCGCTGCGCGGATGCCGCTGTGCCCAAGCGGGCGGGGCGAGCGGCAGGGCCAGGCGGGCGGTGGCCGCCTCGGTCAGGACGAGCAGCGGGCCGGCGTCCAGCCCGGCCCCAGGTTTGACGGCGGGCGTGCCCAGGCCTGCGGTGACGGCCCAGGACAGCAGCTCGGTGCAGTTGTCGGCGGCAACTGGGCGTCGGTGGCCGTCGGGATAGCGGGCGGCGAGTCCCTGCCCGCCGTCGGTGTCGATCACGGCGAGGGGGCCCGCGCTGGTGCGGCGTCCGGCGGTGGGATAGTCCAGGCGCGCGGCGGGAACAGCCGGCGGGAAGACCGCCGCGGGCTGGATGGAGGCCGGTGCCACCCTCTGTGGCGGTCCGGAGGCCGCCGGCGGTGATGCGGGATGGTGGGCGGAGGCGGGGCACCGGGTGCCCAGATGCTGGGGTTTGCCGCCGACGCGCTGGCCGGTGGGCTGCCGACAGCGCCGGCACGGCTGGTCGGTGCCGGCCTGGGACGGGATCTCGCGGTGGATGGCTCCCAGGGCGGGCCAGTCCGGTGCGGTGGTGTCCGCATAGGCGGGCGCGGGAGTCTGCGTGAGCCGTGCGTGCAGCCCCGCCAGCAGGTTTCGGTAGACGTCTGCGTTGTGGCCGCGCGGGGTGGTGGTGCCGTTCTCCCAGTCCCGGACGGTGGTCTCGGTGACCGAGCAGGCGTCGGCCACCTGGTGCAGGGACAGGTCGGATTGCCGCCGCAGCCTGCGCCGTTCGTCGGGGGCGGGCAGGTCGCGCGCTGCGGCGGCGGGCAACAACGCGTCCGTGGGAAAGAGTTCGTACACGGCTTGTCCCAACTCCTCGGGTGGTGGGGGCAGATGGCGGCGCGGGGGCTGTTGCCGACGGGAGCGCTTGGCAGCGGAGCATGCCAGGGCCCGAACACGGTGCGTGGGCCCGCATGAACGTTCTGCCGCCGGATGTGACGATCTGACCTGCGCCGATGTGCCGTGATTCGAACCCGTTCGGGTGAGGCGCGCGTCGGCGGTCGCCTCACGCCCCCTGCCGGTCCCGCCCCACTCGGCCGACGCCGTGCCGCACACCGGCCCGGCCGGCGCGACAGGCGGTTCGTTCACACGATCGAGCGAGGCGCGCGCCGGATTCCCGCGCCTCGCTCGTTCGAGCGTGTTCGAGCCGGTTCGCTTCCCTGACGGAGGCTCGGGCCGTCACCGTGTTCGACACCGCCCGGATCGATCACACGGGCGACGTCCATGTTTTCGCGATCCGTGAAAAGGGGTGTGCTGTGCGGGATGTGGTGTGGGCCGAGTTCCATTCCCCGGCCGGGCGGCTGGTGCGGCGGCCGGTGAGCCAGCTGCTGCGGGAGGCGCTGGAGGAGCGGGAGCCGGTGTGGAAGCCGGTGCAGTACCGGGGCAAGCAGGCGATCGCGACCTGGTGGCGGCCGGCCGGGGCTGCCCGCCATGCCGGCTGCGCGACGTTGGAGGCGCTGGCTGCGGCCCGCGCGCTGGAGTTCGATCCCGAGGTGGCCGCCTTCACCGCGTGGCCGGTGCGGTTGAGCTGGGCGGACGGCGGCGGCGCCCATGTGCCGGACTTCTTCGCGCGGCTGGCCGACGGGCGTGCCCGCCTCGTGGTGCGCGCGCCGGGCGGCACGGCGAGCGGCGACTGGCCAGAGGTGCTCCGGCTGCTGGATGCCGCCGGGCACCAGGCCGGCTGGCAGGTACGGGTGCACACCCCGGCGGACACGTCGGTGGCGGAGGCGGAGAACCGGCGGCGTCTGTCCCGCTACCGGCATGCGCGTCTGGCGGATGCCGAGGCGGCCCGGCTGCTGCACGTCGCGTTCGCCGCACCGAGACCCCTCACCGAGGGGGTGGCGGCCACCGGCCTGCCGGAGCTTTCCGCCCTGGCGCAGGCTCATCACTTGATCTGGAAGCGGGATCTGCGCATCGACTGGGACCTGCCGTTCGTGCCGGCCCGGTCGCTGGTGTGGTCGCCTGCGGCATCCCGGGCGGTGGCGTGATGGCCGCGCCGTGTGTGCCGGTTGCACGGCAGGGCGCTGTGGCGGTGGGGGACGCGGTGCGCTGGCATGGCAGCAGCTACCTGGTCGCTGCCCTGCAGGGCAGCAGCGTGCATCTGCTCAGCCACGGCGCCGACGGCGAGGACGCCGTCGTCCTGCTCGGTGCGCTGCTGGGCGCGCCGGACTTCGCCCGGCTCGCCTCCCCCGACGACAGCACGGGCGGCCGGGCCGTGCCGGCACGGGAGGGCCTGGCGAGTGTGGCCCTGCTGGAGGGACTGTCGCCAAAGGCGCGGGAGGAGGCCGAGTTCTGGCTGGACCACGTACTGGAAGTGCACACCGGTCTGCCCGGTTTCGCTGCGCCCGGCTGCGAGCCCCGTCCCGGATACGACCCGGCGCGCACGACGCTGCGTGAACGGTACGCGCTCAAGGCGGCCGAACTGCAGGCCGCGCACCACCAGGTGTCGGCGGCGACGGTGGAGCGCAAGCGGCTGGCCTGGCTGGCCGAGGGGGTGTGGGGGCTGGTCGACAAACGCAGACTGCGGGCGCCCGGCAGCCGCGGCCGCGTCGACGAGCGGGTCGTGCGGCTGCTGAGGCAGGTGTACGGCCGGCTGAAGAAGAAGTCCACCGGAACCAAGTCACGGCTGTTCGAGCTGCTCAGGAGGGCCTGCGTGAAGAAGTTCAAGAAGAGGGAGGCCGGGCGGCTGCTGCCGTCACGGGCCACGTTCTACCGGCTGCTGAAGCGTCTGGGGATCGCGTGCGGCAGCGGCAAGGACACCGTCCGGCAGCGGGAAAGCGACGGCAGCCGCCCGCAGCCGCCGTTCACGCGGGCCATGGCGATCGCGCCGGGTGAGCAGGTGCAGATCGACACCACTCAGCTCGATGTGCTGGCCCTCGACGAAACGGGCCGGGCCGTCTCCGTCGAGCTGACCGCGGCCATCGACGTCGCCACCCGGTCGATCCTTGCGGCGGTCATCCGGCCCAAGTCCAGCGGCACCAAGACCGGTCCCGACAGCCGCCGGCACGGCGGCCGCGCGACCAAGGCCGTCGACGCGCTGCTGCTGCTGGCCCAGATGTGCACGCCGCAGCCGGTGCGGCCGGGCTGGTCGCGCAGGGCCCGCGCCGAGGGCTCGGGACTGCCGTATGCGCAGCTGGTTCAGGCCGATGAGCGCATGCGGGACGCGGCGGCCCGGCCGGTGATCGTGCCGGACATGATCGTCATGGACAACGGGAAGGTGTTCGCCGGGCGGGCCTTCATGGACGCGTGCGCCTATCTCGGGATCTCGGTACGTCCGGCCTGCTACCACTCCCCCACCCACAAGGCGATCATCGAGCGGACCTTCGGATCGGCGAAAAGCCTCTTCAGCCAGTTCCTCACCGGCTACACCGGCCGGGACTTCACCCACCGCGGCAAGAAGGTCGCATCCGAACGGCTGTGGCGCCTGGACCAGCTCAACGACCTGCTGCAGGAGTGGATCGCCACCGGCTGGCAGCAGCGCCCGCACCAGGAACTGCGCAACCCGTTCCTGCCGTCCATGGCGCCGCGCACGCCCAACCAGATGTTCGCCGCGCACGTGGCCAGCAGCGGCTACGCACCCCTGCGGCTGACCGCAGAGGACCGGCTGCGGCTGCTGCCGACCGCATGGGTGCGCGTCACCGACGCGGGCATCCGGCTGCACCAGCGCACCTACGACAGCCGGGCGCTGAACGGCTACCGGGGCGCCGCGTCCGGCTGGCCGGGCAAGAAAGAGCGCTGGCCGGTGCGTTACCACCCGCACCAGCCCGAAAAGGTGTGGCTGCAGGACCACCGCACGGGCACCTGGGCGGAGGCCGACTTCATCTACCAGCGGGTGATCGGCGACGAGTGGAGCGAGCACGTCTGGGACCAGGCCACCGCCGTCCACCTCGCCGAGGGCGGCAGCGCCAAGGACGAGCGTGCCATCGCCCGCGTCGTACGCTCCCTGCTGGAACGCGCCGGCCGCGGCCCCGCCCGCACCGCCGAGCCCGCGCCCGCGTCCCTGGAGCGCGGCCCGCAGGTGGGTCCCGCGCCGCGCCCCAACCCCTACGCGGGCATCCCCGCCCCCGTCTTCGGGAGTATTCCGGCCCTGCCCAGCATGGACGTCGACCCGAGGCGTCTGTCCCTGCCCTCCGCCGCCCACGATCCGGCCGGCCAGGACGTGTCCGGCAGCAGCCTGTACGGCGAGAGCGCGTAGAACCCCGTCCGTCCCTTCCGCGCGGCGCGGGCGGGTGCGAACCCGTCCGCCCCGGCGGCTCCTTGACGATCGAAGAAGGCTTCGACGTGACCCTTTCTCCCCCTGCTGCCGGCGACGGCGGGCGGCCTGAACGGCCCACCGTCCGCGCCGGCTGGCAGTCCTACGTCCACCGCATCGTCGTACCGCCCGAGCTGGGCGACCTCCTGCCTGCGGACACTCCCGTCGACGCCGGGGATGCGCGGCTGCGCTATCACGCCACGATGCGCACGGTGCAAACACCCGCGTTGAAGAAGGCCGTCGTCCTTGCCAGGCGGCTGTGGCTGGCCAGCGGCTCGCGCAGCGAAGGCCCCCTGCACCTGGCCGTCGACGGCCCCGGCGAGACCGGGATGACGACCGTGCTGCGGCAGATCGGCCGCGCCTTCGAAGGCATCGTCAGCGACCAGCTGCCCGCCGACCGCACCCGGATCCCGGTCATCCACATCAACGTGCCACTGTCCCCGGCCAGCAAGCTGGACTGGTCCATCCCCTTCGCCGACTTCGTCGGCCACCAGCACACCAAGGATCCCGAAAGCGGCCAGCGCAGCACCGACATGACCGGCCCCGTCTGCCATGTCATGAAGACCCGCGGCACCCGCCTGGTCCTCGTCGACGGCATCGACCGGCTGGAGAACTCCGAACTGAAGACGGCCTTCGACTACTTCGGCTACCTTTCCAGCGAATTCAGCATCTCCTTCGTCTACTGCGGTCCCGGCGCCCGGGACATCGCCAACGCCGGCCGCCGCGGCAAACGGGCCGAGGCACCAGCAGGTGGCGCGGGCGGCATCCCCGCCCTCGCGGTCAACCCGATCCCCTACAGTCCCGACGACTACGACATCTGGCACGAGGTCATCAAGTTCTTCGACCAGGACCTGCGCCTGCACCGGCACAGCCCCGGCGACCTCCTCGACCTCGCCGCGCATCTGCACGAACGCACCGGCGGCTACATGAAGCCGCTGTCCTACCTGATCTGCCAGGCAGCCCAGGAAGCCATCGAGACCGGCACCGAAGCCATCACCAAGGAACTCCTCGACAACCAGCTGGTGGGACGCTTCGCCGACGATCCGATTCTGCAGATCTGACGCGCATCTCCTCAGATCATCCGCTCGTTGCACCCCATGTCACCGTCGGGCCGCTGCCGACATCGCGACATGCGCCGACAGACACGCGCCGCCAAGCGCCTGCTCCGCCGAGAGCCCTCCTGCCGCCACCCCCTGAAAGAGCTTCTTCCTCGTGGCCAAACGCAAAGCCAAAGCCGCTCGTCCCCGCCTGGTCCCCGCCATCGTGGTAGCGGACGTGACCGAGATCGGCGCCTCGCCCGGCGTCCTCGTGATCAGGACCGGTCCCCTCACCAAGATGCCCAAGGTCATCACCGTGCCCGCCGAGATGATCGATACGTTCGTGTCGAAAATGCAGGAGGCTGCCCGCGCGGCGGAAGAGGACTACTGGGGCCTTCTGCCCGCCTTCCGTGCCGGGGCCGCCACTGACGACACCGCCGAACTGACGCGAGCCAAGGACAAGTGGGTCCTTTCCCAGCCCTGGCGGCAGGAAATGCAGCAGGCACTGGGCAACCACCACAGCCGCCTGTTCTTCATGGACTACGTGGGACACGTCGGCGTCGTCGCAGCTGCACCCTACGTAGCCGCTCCTCATCTGCTGATCTTCGATCCGTTGCAACTTCACCGGCTGGCTCCTGCGGTCCGGCGAGCCGCCGCCCAGGCATGGCACAGCCTGCCGGCCGCCGTGGCCGACCCGACCCAACGGCTTACAGCGGCGCAACACGAGTGGGCTTCGGTTCCCTGGCCGCGCACCCCGGTCACCCTGCCCACCCAGCAGCAGGCGGACAAGGTCATCACTGGGCTGCGCACCGAATTCCTACGCCGGGCCCCGCTCCTGAAGGAGTACTGAGCGCTCCCGGACAGCCGCCCGCTCTGCGCTCGCACGTTGCGGCAGCACGCAGACGAACGGCGCAGGCCCCCATCGGCGTCGATCCGTCGAGGGACTGCGGCCCCTCAGCCCCGGGCCGGACGGCGGACCCGTCCCTTTCATCTCTCTTTCCTCTTTGCCCGCCGGTGCGGCACGCCGCACCGGCGGCGCGCCCCGCCTCCCACCCCAGAACAGGGAATGCCTGATGGAGCAGTACCGCACGTGGTTGGAAGTGCGTTTCCGCGATCACGACAGCCAGGACGCCCCCTGGCAGCGTTACGACGAGGTGCTGGATCCCTTCTACTCGTACGCCCCCCGCAGCGAGCAGGTGTACGAGGACGACAGCGACTGGCTTCCGGGCACTCCCCAAGAACGCGCCCAGGACGATCTCGACGACGCTCTCGGGATCGTCATCGACGAGCAGTACCTCGCGCGCGTGGTGCGCGATGGTCCGATGGATGTGCGTGTCCGGCTTGTGGAAGGAGACTCTCGTGCCACCGCTGACAAGGTCGTTGCCGTGTGCACGCCGTCCCCCGAGGGGGAAGCCCGGGCGTATCTGACGTCAGCCCTGCGCGGCTACGACGACGTACGGGACGACCTGCGCTGGCGGCTGCTGCAGGCACACCGGGCGGGTGTCGATGGGGACGAACTCATCCGCAAGGCCGCTGGACGGATCACAGCAGCCGAGATCCGCGGCCTGTTCGAGGCTGGCCGGCTGGCCGAGGCCGCCCGCGCCGTCGTCGCCGGCTGGCAGGACCCGGAGGGACGGGCAGCCGTGAGCGTCGAGAGGGACAACTCGGTCGTTGTCCTGCTGCGGACCTCGTTCCGGCAGGAGATCAACTACGAGGAGATGTGCCGCAGCGACGGCCCGGAAGGGTACGAAGACTGCGAGGACGGCGACTTCTGGGGATACAAGGAGGGCGTGCGTGACGCCGAAGCACTGTTGCAGTTGCTGACCGAGCACTACACGGTCACCTGCGGCGACCGCCCGGCGACGGCATCCGACCTGGCCCCGCTGGGTCCCCACCAGTGGGGACGGGTAAGCATCGCTCCCAAGCCGGGGGCGGCGTGGGCGCCGTCCATGCCCTCGCCCTGACGCATCGCCCCGGCGCGGAGGGCCTGGGGCTGGGGCAGGAGGTACGCACTGCCCCAGCCCCAGGTCGTCCCCTACCCTGGCAGGCCCCCGTTTTAGGCAATTGCCCTGATCAGAAGGGGTCTTCTGCCGAGACACCGCGCTGCGGGTGGGTGAGCCAGGATACTTGGGCGAGTTGCAGGGCCAGTTGACGGCGATGCTCGTCGTCGGACGGGACCACACACTTACGGACCGCTGGGCCACGGTCAGGCAGGTGGAATCCTGCAGTCTGCACCAGGCGGCCCCACACTGAGTCCTCGTTGTCGACATCCGCGGCGGCAAGGCGGCACCCTGCACCGAGGAACTCCACTGCCTGGGCGGCCAGGTACGCGCCGAGCCCGAATCCCCTCCAGGCCTTGTCCAGTTGGACATGGAGGAGAACCAGCAGATCACTGTGTCCCTGCAGGCCGAGTCGACGCATCTCGCTGTCCGGGTTCTCCCAAGCGGCGAAGACGTCTGCGGCCAGGCGGCCGAGATGGTACTGCTCGCCGTGCACGCTCCCCAGGGTGTAGTCCTCCTGCCCCCAGGCCAGCCGCGCCAGCGCCAGCCGGCCGATCTGCCCCAGCGCGGGCTCAGGGTCGTCATCCGCCGACCGGTGGTACACGCTCACGCTCCACCACTGGGCGTCCTCCTGGCACCAAGGCGACAGGCGTTCCGGCTCGCAGGAGAACTCCAGCTTCAAATCTCCCGGGTTTCCGGGCAGTTGCAGCGGATCGAGAGGGCCGATCCGCCGTGGAACGCCGCGTCGCGCACCGATCGGCTGCGTGCGAGGCCTGGGGGCCACGGCGCGCTGGAGACGCTCCCGGTCAGCGTTGATCCCTGGCGTTTTCTCTTCGTAGTACCAGTCGTCGACGTCGTCGGGGTCGGCGAGGTGGAGCTGCTCGGCGAAGTACTGGGCGTGCACGACTGCGGGCAGTCCGACCGCGACCGCGGCCTGCATGAGATCCGTCATGAGGTCGCCTTCAACATGATGCATCCAGTCCCGCTCCTGGCGGTGGCGCTCGGCGAACAGGCTGGTCTGCGCGCGGACGGTCTCGGCGCCGCCCGCAATCGTGTGCGCATCGCACAAGGTCCGGTAGAGGGTGGGCCTTTCAGGGCACCGTGGCTGGTCACAGAGCCGGTGAGCGTGACCCCAGGGCCCCTCTGCGAGATGGAAGCGCCGCCGGGCGTCGCTGACGACGACGCCGTCCGGGCCGACGGCCTCGACGGAGAGGCTGCGCTGCTCGGCCTCCAGCCAACCATCTGCCAGAAGGTTGATGACGGCCAGAACGCTGGCGCGGGCGACCTCAGTTCCAAGGATGGCGGAGTGATAGACCACAGATCTGCCGCTGCGGTGCGCCGGAGTGCGGGAGGACTCCTTGATGAGATCCCAGGCCGAGAAGGGAGCGGGGACGGGGTCGCCGGGCGGTGATGCGAGCGGTCGGGCGGGTGCAGTGCTGTTCATGGTGTGGCTCCGTTGGGTGTGCGGGCGGGAGGGAGCAGAGATGCTGCATGGGCGGGCAGGCGCAGTGCGAGCACGGCTCGCCGTCCGCGACCTTTCGGGGGTGGCACGACCAGTCGTGTCCGCACGCGCGGAGCAGCCCGCCGTGGGCAGCGGAAAGGAGCACACTGGGCAGGCCGCGCTGTCCGGCTGGGGCCGGCCTACAGGGCGGGCAGCCCTTCGGGGAGGTGTTCGAGCAGTTCCCGAGTCAGGCCGGAGCGGCCCTGGTTGAGGATGATGTCGGTCAGTTCGTGTTCGAGCCGTGCCCGGGCCGGGTCGGGGGTCTTGGCGATCAGCCAGCTGCGGAATCCCGCCGGGGCGTCGTCGAGCAGGACGGTGTCCCCTGCTGTGCCTTATTCAGGACAGCTGCGAGGCGGTCAGCGGGTTCGGCGCCGGGCGCCAGACGGTCCCCTGTGGCCTTGCGGGCGTGCAGCAGGGCGTCAGCTCGGACGTGTCGTCAGCCTGCCGGTCAGGTCACCGCCGTCGGCGCCTTCCCCGGGGCTGGTGTGCCAGGGACACGTCGTGCTGAGCCGACTGACGTACCAGGTGCGGAAAGCCAAGGGATGGGCGGTGCCTCGCGACCGCCCCCAGTCGACCACCCAGCCGTACGCCTGCTCCAGCGGCGTCCAGGCGACCTGCGCCGCAGCCATCGCTACGGCTGTGGCCGTATGTCGGCTCAAGCGCGGGCGATGCGGTCTACGGCGCGGCTTGTTCTTCTGTGTCCGTCCCATGTCTGCCCCCTCGTGTCTGACATCGCTGACCAGTTCCGGCGAATGTCTGTATCGACACGGTCAACGAGCGCTGAGACGACAAGCAGTGGAAGTGACCGTATTCTCGCTACTTCGTGTGATCATCGAGCATTCACGCGACGCCGCGCGCCGGGAACAGCACTCTCTTCGAGGACAGACGCCGCCTGTGTTCGCAAGGCCGGTGCGTCTGCACCGTGATGACGGCACGTCAACCACCAGCACTATGCGCCGTGTTGGCTCCCCCTATCGACGCTGTCGCACGCGCCGGGCAGCGGGGCAGCACGAAACGGCAGACCAGAGATACCTGTTGTGTTGTGGTGCGCACGTCCTGCTTTCGTGTGACGTTTCCCGGAGCACCGTGCATGATGATGTCCTGTTCATGGGGGGCCGATCGTGGATCGGGCCGGTTGCAGGGGGTTGGATTTGAGGCATACACCGCAGGGCACGATCGCTTTGCCCCGCAGGATGAAGCATCTCGCGGTCGACAGCCGCGGCTATCCGGTGATCGCGACGGTCGAGCGCAGTACGCAGGCGGTGGATTTCGGTTCCATCAACGAACGGCGGAAGCTGGCGCTGGCCGCGTTCGACTGGTGTGCCGTGTGCGGTCTGCCCTTCGCTGACGAACTGCGCTGGCAGACGGTGCTCCAGGAGGGGCCGTTGCCAAACGGCGTCATCAGCGGTGAGGCTCCGGTCCACGAGGTGTGCGCGCTGTATGCGGCGCAGGTGTGCCCGTATCTGTTCTCCCCGCACTCGCGCCTGGGGGACGAGTCCCGCAAGGGAACGGTGCGACACCCCGTGGTGCGGTTCGTGGGATTCGAGTCCACGAGCGCGGTGACCGCCCACGAGTCGGGGCTGCAGCCCGGTACCTACACCCTGCACTTCGAACACCGCGGCCCGGCGGACGAGTTCTCCTACCGCACGCCTGACGAGATCCGGGAACGGTTCACCGATGTCCTGGCGCGCGAGAAGGACCTGCTCGTCAGTGATGCGGAAGGCGTGCTCGTGCGGCTGTTCAACCGGCTTGACGACGAAGACGAGGGGGACGTGGTCACCGGCGCGGCGCTGGCCGCAGGCGCTGCCTTCGCCAAGGACGTCTTCAAAGTTCAGGGCCTGGGCGCTTTCGAGGGCAAGCAGTATCCCGCTGTCGCCGGGCTGCTGCTGAAGGGCACCGAACAGGAGATCCGTGAGTTCTCCGCAGGCTCACGGGACGAGGCCTACGGTGTCATCGGTCCCTGGGTGCTTGAGCGCGCCGGCAGCTTTCCCGTGCCGCTGCAGCGCTGGCGTACCCGCGGAGAGAGCATGGTTCGCCGCCCGGCGCCGCGCCCGCCGGAAGGCCCCGGCCGTAGTGTCTCCAAGAACGCGCCCTGCCCGTGCGGGTCTGGCCGCAAGGCTCGCCGTTGTCATCCCTCCGGAATGCCCGCCAGCTGACAGCCCCGGGCAGACGCAACGGGTCCGTGTCCCTTGGCGGGGCGCAGCTTGCTCTTCCGGGTCGGTGACGGATGGGGGCACATGCTCGGCGCGGCGGCGGCAGCCGGGCAAGCCGACGCGTCGCATCAGCAGCCCCACGGTGCCGCGGCTGGTGCGGACGCTCAGGTCCGGACGGAACTCGGCGTGCACCCGGCGGGAGTGGTGCGTACTGCGGGAGGCGGTGCGGATGCCCACGATGTCCTCCGTCAGCCAGGGTTGTGGACTGTTGGCGGTTGACTGCATACAGGTGTGGCCGAGCACCCCGGGGCGTGAGGAACCCCGCCCCGGGGTGCTCGGACCACGGACACGATCCGTGCGCGCCGGACGCGGAGCGAAGGCGGGAGACCAGGACGCCCAGCACCGTTCGGGGCATCCGGCTGAGCAGGCACCCTGGGAACAGGACTCCTGCTCAGTCCTCAGGAACGGTGAGCAGTGCCGCCAGTGCCGCCAACTGCTCCGGGGCGAAGTGCCGCCTCAGGACGTCTGCGGCCCTTTCCGGCTGGGAGACCGGGACGGACACGGTCTGTTCCCTCAGCCCGGCCTTGATGAGGGCCTTGTTGACGCTGAGGTCTCCGGAGGTGACCTGGGGCAACAGGTGGGGTGCGTGTTTGCGTAGTTTTCGCAGGCCTGCGGCGCGGGTGGTGCCCGCAGGGCGGAAACTGTGTCTGTTAGACACGGTTTCCGCGCCAGACGCGTTTCCCCCGGTTTCGCCGTCCTGGTGCGGGAGGGCAGGGCGGCCGGGAGGGCGAGCCAGGTGCTGGTCGATGAGGTTGAGCAGGTCGATGTCGTCGCCGACCAGACGACGGACCAGGTCTTCGGTCGCGCCGAGTCCTTTGAGCGGCGGAGTGGTGATGAACGCGAGGAAGTCGTCGTGGCGGATCTCTTCGTCCCGCATGGTGATGAAGTGCCGCCAGGATCCTCGCTCAAGGACCTGTCTGAGGAGGCCGGGAACGCTGGACAGGCCGTTGGCGCCATTGTCGAGGCCTGTGCTGAGCAGGTTGATCAGGACAGCATGTGCCCGGAGCTGACGGGCGGTGTCGGGGCGGGAGGGGTTCACGGTGCACCTGCCGCGAGACGGCGCAGCCATTCCTTGGCGTAGTCGATGCCTGCTTTGAGCTGTTCGGTGCTTCCGTACTGGGCGTAGGCGCCGGTTTCACGGTTGATCTGATTTCGGACGCCCGTGAAGTCGTCGTTGAAGAACTGGCGGGCGATGCGGCGTGCGAGGGTCTCCAGTTCTTTACGGCGGTGGGCTCGGATCCGGTAGTCCGCCTCGACTGGCGGCGGTGTGTCGTCCGGCGGCCCCGGTTCCTGCTGCGGGTTGCCCGGGTCGCGGATCAGCCCGTCCTGGATCATCTGCCGGAGCATGCCGATGGCCGTCTGGGGATAGCCGTAGCGGTCGATGACGTCCTGGGCCTGGTAGTGCAGGTAGGGCTCGTGCGCGTTGGCGCCCAGCAGTGTCTGCTGCAGGGCGACGTTGTCGACCGAGACGGTGGAGGGCAGCAGCGACATCTGACCTCCGGGGCCGATCGCGATGCTGCTGAAGTCCAGCAGATCACCGCCCTCGGGCAGTTGGGAGGGGTAGGTGCTGTTGGTGACAGCGGGTTCCGCCGGGGGCGGAGGGCTGGGCGTGGAGGCGTCTTGGGAGCTGTGCTCCTGTTCCAGTTCCTCGATCTCGTGGACCACGTCGTCTTCGATGCCCTGGGCGAGTTCCCGCAGCACCGGCAGGGACGGCATGAAGATGACGGCGGGGTCGGTGTCACGTGGATCGGAGATGCGCACGACGCGGGCGGTGGCTTGAGCGAAGAAGAGTTCGGTCTTGGTGCGGGTCAGGTAGACGAGCACGCGCAGCCGGGGAATGTCCACGCCTTCGGACACCATGCGGACAGCGATGATGTACGGGTCGCGGGTTGCCGAGAAGGCTTCGAGTTTGTCCTTGGCCTCCTTGTCCTCGCTGATGACGATGGTCGCGTCGCAGCTGGTGGCCCGTTTGATGACATCCGCGTAGGCCTTGGCCTTGTCCTGGTCGTCGGCGAGGATGAGGCAGCCCGCGTCGCGCACGGTCCGGCGGATCGCCGTCAGTTCCTTGTGCACCAGGGTTCCGCGGAAGCCGGCTGTGCGGCGGGGGCAGTGCCTCGGGTCCTCTGTCTGCGGAGTCAGGCGCAGTTCCGGGTCGCGGAGGCCATGAGTCGCCTTCGAGCCAGTAGGCGGGTGACCTGCGGCAGCACGTCGTCTGCGGCGGTGCCGCGCTGGGCCGACACGGGTCCCGGTACCACCGGCAAGGCTTGTTGCGGTAGTTCTCGGACGCCTCCCCATTCGGCCATGCCGGGTTCGGCGGCCACAGCGTGGCCGGGTGGCGGGCAGACGCAGGGTCGGCTCTGCGGTTAGGACAGGACCGCATCCGAAGCCGCGCCACGGCCTCTGTCACATCCGGACGGGTCGGGGTCGTCAGTGCCCAGCCTGCCCGGCCGTCCGTCACCGGTCGGGCAGTTGTTGCACGGGGGTGCAGGCCCTCATCGTGCCCGCTGGTGTCGCTCCTGCCCGCCGCCGGCTCCGAACACCGCCGCTCGCAAGGTCCGCCGGGGCGCATCGGGCACGGGCGCAGTCGTGCGGGCGTTGGGGAACTCCCCGGGTTGGAGTGTTCCCCAACGGCGGTGCTGTCAGGGCTGGGTGACGGTGAGAGTGCGCTGGTCGAGGTCGAGGTGGACGGTGCCGCCGTTGTGGTCGCGCAGTTGGCGCCAGGCGGTGTAGCCGGTGAGGATGGCGTGCTCCCAGTCTGCGGCGCGGCAGATGCTGACCTCGAGGTGGGCGGTCATATGGCTGATGGTGGCGAGGAGCTCCTGGTCGATGTGCTTGATGTCGGCGAGGTAGCGGTGGCGGGCGGCGTAGGAGAAGACCAGGGCGGAGATGCCTTCTTCGATGGCGATGGCGCGGCCGCCGTCTTCGGCTTCGTCGGCGCGGGGGTCGCTCTTGCGTTTGCGGCCCAGCAGGAAGCGGGTGACGGGGGACCAGCCCAGCACGGTGGCGTGTGCGAGGTGGAAGATGTCGTGGAAGCGGTAGCCGTCTTCGACGTGGGAGGCGCTGGTGAGCGGGTCGCCGGCGGGGGTTCCGTCTTCCCGGGTGAGGATGACGACGGTGCGGCCGTCGTCGGTCCTGGTGGGCGTGAAGGTCAGCGTGGTCTGCCGGGGCAGCTGCTCGTGGACGGGAAAGCCAGCGTCGAATGAGGCGTGCTCGTCATCGGGGGTGGGGCGCCAGCGGTCTTTGACCTTCTCCAGGTTGGCGGCGGCCACGTCGTCGAGGTCGAGTCCGAAACGGTGGGTGAGGGCGGCGACGTACCACAGGACGTCGCCGAGTTCTTCGCGTAACTGGTGCTTGCCCTGCTCGAAGGCCGGCCCGTCGCGCAGAAACTTCTTGTAGGCGGTGGCCAGGGATCCGACCTCGCCTGCGAGGCCGAGGAGAGGGACGAGGACGGGGTCGGTGCCGTCCGCGGGCGGTTGGAGGGTTTTGACGGCCGCTTCCTGGTAGCGCTTGAAATCCACACCCACACCTGTCTGATCTTGGGACAGCCACGTTGGCTTTCCCGACAACATGTCGTATGCTACGACAGCGCCGTTGGAAATGCAGACGATTGGGGAGAGTTGTCGAACACAGGCACACCGGGCATGGACGACATCACCTCGGTCGTCATCGACTTCCTCGCCGAGTACGAAGGCGTCTCCCCCAGCGAGTTCCGCTCCGAACTGGAGCAGGGCGGACTGGAGTTGCCCGTGGACTCCCTCTTGGTGGTCGAGATCCTCACACGCGTCGAGGAGCGTTACCACGTCGCCATTCCCGCAGACCGGGAAGCGGCCCAGGCCACCCGGTCCGTGCGGGCATTCGCCGCGGCGGTACTGGACGCCATCATCGAAAGGCAGCAGTCATGACCCCTCCCTCGGACAGCCGTGACCGTGATCCTGAGCTGGTACGGCTCGGTGAACGGCTGAAGAAGACCCGCGACTACCTGAACATGTCCCAGCAGTTCGTCTCGGACTCCACCGGCATCCCCCGCTCGGCCATCAGCGACATCGAGCGCGGCGAGCGGCGGCTGGACAGCCTGGAGCTGAAGAAGCTGGCGCGCCTGTACCGGCAGCCGGTCGCCTATTTCCTGGCCGAGGAGAAGGACGCCGACGCCGGCGAGTACGCGCTGGCCGGTCTGCCGCGGGCGCTGGCCCAGCTCACCGACGGGGATGCCAAGACCGTGCTGGAGTTCGCCGAGTACCTCACGCTGCGGCGTGCGGCAGAACGTGAGGAGCAGGACTCCGAGGGCGGGAGTCCGACGGCGTGAACTGGGTCTTGGCACACCGGATCGCGTCGATCGCCGCCGTCCAGGCGCACCGCGACCTCGGCATCGACCGCACGCAGTACGTCCACGTGCACCGGGCGCTCGGGGCAGCGGACGTGATCGGGATGGCTCAGCCGATGCCCCGGCTGTTCGGCGTGTACTTCTCCCCCGCCGACAAGGGACCGGCCGTGATGCTGAATGCCTCGCTGAACGCCGTCACCCAGCGGCACACGGCCGCGCATGAGCTGGGACATCACCGCCTGGGCCATCGCACCGCGGCCGACGAGGAACTCGATCCCGCGCTGCGCTGGGGCAACGGCAGCTGGCCGGAGGAGGAGAAGACTGCGGAGGCGTTCGCGGCGTGGTTCCTGATGCCCCTGCCGGCGGTGCGGGCAGCCCTGGAGCGGATCTGCGGAGGCCGGCCGTCGCGTCCCGAGCATGTCTACCGGGTGGCGCGCGAACTGGGCACGTCGTACGCCGGGACGGTGCGCCACCTGGTGAACCTCCGGCTGCTGGATGCCGGCCGGGCCGGGCAGTGGTCCAAGATCCCTCCTGCTGGCCTGCGCAGTTCGCTGGCGGGTGGGGCCTCGCTGCCCGCGCACGCCCAGGTGCACGTGATCACGGCAGCCTCCGCGGGGCAGACGGTGTACGCCGACGCGGGCGATGTGCTGGTGCTGCACCTGGACCACGCGGTCTTCGACGTCCTGCCCAAGGGACTGGAGCAGTGGACCAGTGACGGCGCGACGCCGCTGGCGAGCGCCGTGGTGACCGACGAACTCCCGCCGGGCGGACAGGGCCTGATCGAGGTCGCGGCGTTGGCGCACGGCGCCTCGCTGCGGCTGACGGTGGTGCGCGAAGCCCCGCGTGCTGGGGTCGACGAGACCTGGCCCGCCTGAGCCCGACTCCCCGGACCACATCCGTATGCGTCAGGAGGACTGATGCACACCTTCACCGTGACCGAACGCGACGTCACCCAGGCCTGGGTAGCCGCCTGCAACAAGCTGGATCGCAAGGACAACCCGGACCGGACCGGCCTGCACACGGTGGTGCGCATCGCGGACCCGACGAGCGACGACCCGGTGTTCCGCGCCGAACTGGACCGGCTGCGCACCGCTCGCGGGCTGTGGCCGCTGGAGACCGTGGCCGGCACCCTGTTCCCCGCGGCCCTGGCGGCACGGAGTGCCGGCCCGGATGACCTCGCCGAGCGCTACCGGCGGATGTATCCAGTGATCAAGCGGTACCCGGGCAATCACCGCGGCACGTACTTCGGCCGCCTGGTGTCCTACCCTGCGGCGTCAAAGACCGGCGTCGACCAGCTCGGCACCGTCATCAGCCGCCTGCGGGCCCAGGCCGCGGGCACCAAGATAGCCGCCGCCTACGAGATCGACATAGCCGCAGTCACGGACACGGAGGAGGCCGGCGCGGACCTGCTGGTCCACACCGCCGGGAAGGACAACAGCTACATCGGCTTCCCCTGCCTGAGCCACATCTCCCTCCAGTTGGACCGCGACCGGCGGGTGCACGCCGCAGCCCTGTACCGCAGCCACTTCATGTTCGAGCGCGCCTACGGCAACTACCTCGGCCTGGGCCGCCTGCTGGCCTACATCGCCCAGCAGGCCGAACTGGGCTGCGGAACCCTGACCGTGGTGGCCGGCCACGCCCGGCTGGACGGCCCCATCACCCAACTGCGCCCCCTGCTGACCGGCACCAGCCGCCTCGCGGCATGACGGCAGCCGCCGCAAGACGGGCGGGCGTCGTATGCGGCAACCTCAGCGTCCGGGCGGACCGTTGAGCTGCCACTTGGGGGGAAACCAGGCCGGCATCGCATCGGCCTGCTGCCGGTAGGTCTGCTTGATGCGACTGCGTCCGCTGATCCCGGCGATGTCCGGGTGGGCGACCCGGGCGTACTTGTCGACCTCGCAGAACAGGTTCTGACAGTCGATCAGCTGCAGCCGGCGCCCGCGCAGTCCCGCAAACGCAAGACCCAGGCGGGCGAAGTGCTCGTCCTGGGTGTCGGCCATGTAGCGGATGACGTCCGCCTCGATGCCGTCGGCCGCCGTCCCGAAGCACTTGCGGATCCCGTCGCGCGCTCCCGGTCCGGCGACGACGAAGTCCATCTCCGAAAACGGCATCTCAGCCGCGTAGTTGAGGTCGATCACGAACTGGTAGGCCAGGAACGGGCCGATCGCCGGAAAGCCCAGCAGGACCTGGTAGGCGCCCTGGAGTGTGGGCGCGGACAGCACGCGCTGCGGCGCGTCCGCAGTCATCATCATCTCCAGCAGCCGCAGATGGTTCTGGTGCTTGCGCTCCTCGCCGAACCGTGGCGGGGGCACGATGTAGGCGGCCGAGTACAACCGCTGCCCAGCGGTGAAGGCCTGTGAGAGCACCCTGTCAAAGGCCCGGTAGTCGTAGGCGTCCCACCGCACCTCTCCCAGCGCGCCGTTCAGCAGCCGCCATGTCGAGGTCTTGTTGAAGATCTTGAACAGCAAAGTCCGGAAGAAGACTTCCTCCCATGCCTGCTCACCCCGGTAGATCACGCCGCCGATCAGGTCCTGGCTGACCCTGTCGGCGGCCCTGAAGCAGTTGGTGAAACGGTGTCGCTGCAGGATCGGATCGTCCGTGAACGGTCCCGCTCCCCCGGCAAGTCGCGCCTCATAAACCTTCTGGCGCGCCGCCGCGAAGCGCCAGTAGGTGTCGAACACCGGCGTCACCGTCAGCGTGCGGCCTGCCACACGGATCTTCCTCACAGGGTCGCGGTCTAAGACCCTCTGCTCTGCACGCTCTTGCAGCACCGTCACCATGGGCTCAATATATATTCAATATAGACAGATGTCAGCGAGGGGGACGTGTGGAATTGCTGTGGCAGCGTCCACGACGCAAGACGCTGGTCGACTGGCCGGAGGACGTGGACACGAGGCTGGACATCCTGGTCCGGGCCGCAGCCGCGGCCGGGGAGCAGACGTCGCGCTCGCAGGTTCTGGCCGCACTCGTGACGGCGGCCGAGATCCGTCCCGCCGTCATCGCCGAACTCCTCCATTCCTACCGCCAGATGCCCGCCGACGCCCTCGACGCGGACAACACGCGCGACGACCTGCCGTCCGTACGCTCTCCCGGACGCACCCGCGGCAGGAGATGACACCGAGTCAGTTCCGGTTTCTCACCCGAGTCCCTTCAGTCGCCCGGTCAACGCAGCCACACGCCTCACGGTCACGGCTGCGTGCACCATGCCTCGACAGGCGGCCGATCGGATGTCCCGCAGGCCAGCCGGGAGTAGTCGGCGATCTGACGGCGCAGCCACCGCTCGAGCCACTGGGCCGCCCGCCATCACCTCCGCGGCCTGCCCGAAGGCGTGGTGTGGTGGCCCGGCAGCCCCGGCGAGGACCAGACCCGGCAGTGGCTGCACGAGCAGCAGGCCTCATGGCAGCATCTGCACGACGAACAGAAGGAGTTGGTGGGCCGCCTGGCAACCGATCAGTCGACGGGTGGCTCTCCCAGGAGCGAACGACCGAACTCATCGCCGCTGTCCGGCTGATCGAGGTCAACCTGTCTCTCCCCGCGATGGCCTTCCCTCCAGGCATCCTCCGCAGAAGTGTCTCGCGGGCAACCGCAGGACCTGGTGTGGCGGCAACTCGTCCGGTCCGCCGCCGTTCCTGAGCCGGTCGTCCTAGCTGCTGCGTACGCTGCACGGATGACGCAAGAGTGGACCTCAGCCATGAGTTTCTCCTCGTTCGCCCCTCCTTCGGGTGGGCAGGAAGAGGCGGCAGCCGTCGACCCGCGCGAGGCAGTGGAGGCGGTAGCAATGCGCTGGCAGGCCTTCAGCAGTCGCGGAGCCCACGTGGGCTGGGCTTCGCAGGAAAGTTTGAGGCAGGCCGGGGTCACGGGCTACGGGCCACTGATCAACCGGGTGGTGGAAATCCACGGGCTGATGGGCAGCATCGGAGAGCAACTCGCCCTGGCCCGGGCCGCGGAACAGGACGCACAACGCCACCAACGGGCCGTCGCCATCCATGATCCACGGCAAGCGGCCGTCCTTGAGCACAGCCGGCGGATGGCGGTGCGCGCCCTGTGCGAGATGAGTACGCATTTCGTTCTCGGTGCCGCGCACGGGCTGGCCAACCTCGTGCTGCGGACCGTCTTGTGCCACCCCGCTGCCGCTTACGAGGTAAACCAGGCGAAACGACTGAAGAAGGCGCAGGGCTTCCCTCCGGGCACCGATCTCAAGGAGGCCTGGCTGACGTTCTCCCCTACAGGCGATGTCTGGTCCACGCTGCTGCCGGCAGCAGCCGAGGCAAGCGGCCTCGCCTCGCTGCAGGACCTTGTGGCGCGGCTGTGCCTGCTGCAAGTCGACTCGAGGTTTGCCGCGTTGGAGCAACGGCGCGGCATGGACTACCACCGTCACCGCCCGCAGTCTTTGGACCACACCTCGCCGCGCGCCGGCCTGTGGTCATACGATCCCGTTCACAAGGTGTCCACGATTCGGATGCCTGGCGCCTCGGCGGACGCCGAGCGGGATGAGGAGACCGTCCATCGCATCAGCGCCGACGCGCTGGAGTGCCTGGGTGCGGCCCTCACCGACCTCGAGCCCCTGCTGGGCGAGAGTCTGCGTAGCTGCCATCTGTCCTGGATACCAGTCGACGCCTGACACCGATCGCCTACCGGCGGCGTACAGCCGGCAGCCGTCTACGGCGCGTCGCACACCCTATGCTGGCCAAGTCTTCACCGGTCACGCCTTTTCGCTGTTGGTGCCCGAGGGCGTGCACCTGGTCAAAAGGAGAGAGGTGTCGTGTCGGAGTCGAATCCTGCGCCGCTGGCGCCACCTTCGGTTGAAGCCTCGGGCGAGCGGGCTGTCGCCGTCGGCGGCGATGTTGAAATCGCCGTGACTGGTGACAACAACATCATCCACCACTACCTGATCTTCGGTGGTGGAGGCGGCCCGGCGGGCTCGACGCGTACGGACGAGGAGGCCCCGGGCTTTCCCACCACCAAGGTCAGGGTCGTCGTCCCTGTGTTGATCGGCCTGGTCAACTGGGTCGGCCAGGCTGTCTCGGTGCACCCCGGTCGACGCCTGGTGCAGTCCTACGTCGAACAGGCTCTGCACCATGTCGGAGCTCAGGGGCTGGTGGCCTACGGAGAAGAACAGGACAGCGGCGAGAGTCTTCTTCTGTTCACCGGGGCAGCGGACGTTCGCACGGTGGGAGCCTTCCTGCTGTCCGAGCTGGATCGCATGATGGCTGCGGACTGGGCCAACGCCGCGAGCAGGACCGGCTATCTCCTGCCGCAGCTGCGGCTTGTCCTGCACGCGGGATTCGGCGAGTACGACGGCTCCCGCATCTCCAGCCCGTCCTTCGTGAAAACCGTCCGAGCCCATGCCGAGTCAACAGCTCTCCACGATGCGTATGCGGGAGACGCGGTCGGCGTGGTGGCGCTGGTGACGAACGAGGCTTATGACGCCGAGATCTACGAAAGCCACTGCGGGAGTGGCCAGCGCTGGATTCCGTTCTCCCAGAACGTAGCGGGTGCAAGCCCTCTGGGCTTCTGGTCACGCGGTGCACTGGGCGTCACGGCGCCCGCAGCGGACTGAAGACGCACACGTCCCGTGTTCGCCCGTCCTTCGGCTAGGGTGCCGCAAGGCAGAGACGAGCAGGGGGCGTTGTCGTGATGACCGGCTGGCGCAAGGGCGTGCTGTGGGCAGTGGCGACGGCAGCCGGCCTTGCCTGTGTAGGACTGGCGCTACTGCTGTGGTTGAAGGATCTCGGCACGGCGGGCACCGCGGCGGGCCTTGCCGCCGATGCCGTCACCCTGGTCATGACGGTTTTCGCCGTGCGTGCTCTGGTGCTCCAGTCCGCCCAGGCCACCAGTCAGGCCACCGCGTCAGGAGCGGGTTCCGTCGCCGCCGGCGGCAGTATCGGCAGGGTCGTGACGGGCAACAACAACCAGGTCTCCGGGACCGTCCCCGCTCCCCCGCCCGGATCACCGGCCCCGAGTGGCCGGGCAGAAGCATCCGGCACGAAGTCGGTGTCCGCGGGCGGCTCCATCGGAGAGGCAGTCACGGGCGACGGCAACAGCACGTGACGGTCACCTGGTGGCAGCGCCTCGGCATCGGGCGGCGCAGCAAGATGCCTCGCAGCGCGCAGGACGCGTCAGTTACGCCCGGCACGGTGTCGGCTCCGGGTGACGGAGCGATTGCCGTCGGCGGCTCCGCCGATACCATCGTGGGCGGACGCGGCAACACCGTTGTCGTGTTCCGGGCCGGGCCCGGTGAACAAGTCGTGGGCGCGGCATCCCTGGATGACCTTGACGCCAGCTGCCGAACCCGCATGGTGGAACGCTGGCACGCGGCTGGTGTGCCGGTCGCGGTGGCGGCCGACCTCACCGACACTCCGCAGGTGGGAGCCTTGCCCGACACGGTGGCTGCGTTGCCGGAATGCGGAGTCGTGGTCCTGGAAGGCGTTTTCGGAGCGGGCAAGTCCCTCGCCGCCGAACGCCAGCACCAACGTGATATCGCTGCCGCACGCGCTGACGAGCAGGCCCCCATTCCGGTCCGTCTTGCCGCGCAGGACGTCCAGGGCCACCTGATCGACACTGCCACCCGCGTCGCACGCATTCTCGGGGATCCCGCCGTGCGCGGGGTACGGCTGATCGTGGACGGGCTGGAGGAGCCCGGCCCGATCCGCGGTAAGGAACTGCTGGACCAGGCATGCAGTTGGACGCTCTCCTCGGCGGGTGCGCGCTGGCGCATCCTGGCTACTGCGCGTCCCGGCCTGGAGATGGACGAAAAACTGCGCAGGACAATGCCTGAGCTGCCGGCGGACGAAGCGGCCGCGCTGATGGACCGGCTCGGCGGTAACGGCACTGCGGTGCACAGTCAGCCGCGCATGGTGCGCAGCGTGCTGCACCGACCTTTGTTCGCCATCATCGCAGCCCGGATCCAGCAAGATCATGAGCGTCTGCCGAACAGTCCGGTGGCTTTCCTGGACGCGTTGGTCACCCGGGCCCTGCGCGATGTCGAAAGCGTCAAGGAAGAGCGCGCCGAGCGGCTTTTGCAGCAGCTCGCTACGGCCTGTCTCAGCACCGGAGGAGTAGCGGCGGCCGCGGACGTGGGCAGCCCCGGAGAGGTACAAGCACTGCTGGACACCCGGCTGGTGGTGCGTCGCGGAGACCGGCATCTGGCCTTCGCGCTGCCCGTGCTTGAACAGTACTTCGCCGGGCAGGCGCTGCTGGCCCACGGGGTGCTGACAGAGGTGGTGCAGAGCGTGGAGTTGCTGGACCGCTGGCGCTACGGGCTGGCGATGGCGATCGCCTCGGGCGGCTGGGAGTCGGCACGTACGGTGCTGGATCCTTTGCTGCGTGCTCATCCCGGCGTCGCGGCCTGGGCCGTCCAAGAGGCCATCCCGCAGGCCGCGCCCGAGCGGGAAGGCCCTTGGCCGGATCTGCCTGCGGACGTGGTCAGCCGGCGCCTGCAGGAAACCCTCGATGCCTGGCAGCGAGCGCTCAGCCCGGCAGGTGACCGCATCTTTTCCTCTGCGGGGTGGACCGGCCCGGTCACGGTCGATGCCGACCTCAAGGGCAACAAACTGGGGTTGCACATCCTGCGCCGCGACGGTGACCGCACCCCGGGGCTCGCGATCCCGGTTGCCCAACGGTGGACGGAACCGCCTGGGGTGCGCCCCGTGACGGCGTTGTTCGGGTCCGCCGCCGTGGACTATGCCGCCTGGCCCTGGCAGAAGATGCTGAGGCTGCTCGCCTCACGCCTGCACACCTTGTGCTCGCACAAGGACTTCGACCTGGCCGACTGCGACGCCTACACCAAGGAGCGCCTGTGGTTGGCGGGCGCGGACCTGATGAGACTTACCTCCCGTCGTTTCACCCCGCTGCGAGCGGAAGAAGTGCACCAGGCTCTACGCCAGCACCTCTACGGCGAGCCGGGTCGTGTGCCGGTGCGGTGGGGCTTCGGCAGACGGTTCACCGGCTGGCAGGCGGAGCTGCTGCGGCTCGAGGAGGCACTCGGCAGCGGCCGATGGGCTGACGCTGACGGCTTGCTTCACTCCCCGTATGCCGTTCCCGACCAAGAACACAGCCGCCAGCGGTACTGGGTCTGGGACACCTACAGCCCAGAACAGCTCAGGCTGCGCACCGAGCAAGTCCTCACCGCCGCAGTAGAGATCTACACTGCGCTCGTCGACACCTGGTTCCCTCAGCTCAAGCCGGCCCTCGGCCTGGCCAGCGCAGCCCCCGCCGCACTGATCGGCGACCTGTACACAGCCCCGCCCCATGGCAAAGACGCGTACGAACCGCCCAGCATGCGACTCTCCCTACACCCCTCGCCCAGCAGCTCGGTCACCGTCCGACTCGTCCCGTCAAGGGACGCCCTCTACACCCCTGTGCCTCCACCCGCACACGGGCCCCGCCCGACGAAGTCCCCCTGGGCACGCCCGAGTACACCGGTACTCAGCGAACCGGAAATCTTCGACGACGCCCCCGCAACCGACTACGCCTACGCCTGGCTCCACGAAGACCTCCACCGCCTCCACCTCACCGACAGTGGGCCACGAACTCTGCGCACGGGTCTCCCGTAGAGCCTGCCCACGGGCTGTACCCGGGTCCGGACCGAGGAACACGCTGCCTGCAAGCAATGAGGGCCAACCAGCCGCACGCTCAAGCTCGTTGGCTGCGTGAACTGCGCGGTGGCAAGGGTGCTACGTCGTCTACCGCCAGAACTGCAACTTCCGATGGACGAGAGCTCAGAGGTGGACGGTCGAGGCGGCGATCCCTCGAGGGCTGCCGAAGACGATGGTGGGCTGGCTGCCCTGGCCGTGGATGCCGGGCGGGAACACGGCGAGTGTAGTGATGGGGGCTGCGGTGATCAGCCGCAGTATCTCTTCGCCGGTCTGGCAGTCCCATGCCCGGATGGTGGTGTCGTCCGTGCTGGCGCTGAGCAGCAGGGGCTGGGAGTGGGCCGGGTGGTGCAGGACGGTCAGGGCGGTCACTTTCCCTCGGTGGCCTTGCAGAACAGGCAGAGCTTCCCTGCGTGGTGTGGCGGGGTTCCACAGTCTGATGACGCCGTCGGCGCCGCCGGTTGCGAGGAACGGGTCTGGTGCGGCGGGGAGGGTGATGAAGGCCAGGCTGTGCGTACCGCCGATGCGCTGGGGCAGGCGGGCGTGGGCCGGTTGGCCGGGGTGCAGCAGGCGGACGGTGCGGGTGGCCACCGCCAGTAGGGGTGATTCGCCGGCGGGTGCTGCGGCCAGGGCACGGATGGTGCCGTCGGTGTGCAGTGTGTCCCTGTATGGGGCGGACTCGTCGTCGAGGGTGTAGTAGACGAGACAGGAGTTGCTGAACCCCGCGGCCAGGACAGGGGGTTGGGACGGTGCGGTCGGCAGGAAGAGCAGGGTGCGTGCATGGCTGCGGCGGGTGGGGTCGAACGGTGTCTGCAGGACATGGTGGTCGCCTTCTTCGGTGAGGATGCGAAGGCTTCCGTCGCTGTAGCCGACGGCGAGGGGTGTGGGGCGGTGGCGGGAGGCGTTCTCCGGGGCGGCCAGGGCGGTGATGTGGTGGCCGGGTCGGTCGGGGCCGTCGTGCGGGTAGGACGTCGTGCGCCCGGTTGTGGGAGAGAGCTCTGTGAGGGTGTTCGCGTCGTAGCCGGTGATGAGGCGGGGCGGGCCGGTCTGTTGCGGGAGGAGGGCGACATGGTCGGCGTGCCGGTCGGTGCTGCGGTTGTCGTGGGTGTCGTCGCGGGCGGGATCCCAGAGCCGGATGGTTCCGTCCATGGAACCGGATACGACGAATGGTTCCCTGCCCACCCGCAGGACGGCCAGGCCCCGGATGGCCTTGGTGTGTTCGGCGGGCAGTGTGTAGAGCTGTTCTCCGTCGTCGGGGTCGACCAGGGTGATGCTTCCGTCGACACCGCTGCCGAGGACCAGCAGCCCGTTGTAGGCGAGGTCGGGGAAGTGGGCCATCGAGGCCACGGACCGGCGGATGGGGGCGTGGGGTTGTGGTCGTCTGGTGACGGGGTCGAAGATCCGCACGCCTTTGCCGGAACGGGAGGCGATGGCAAGACGAGGCTGGCCGTGTCGGTCGGTGAATGCCTGCAGCGCCGAGGTGCCCATGCCCATGCCGGGCAGTTGGCCGGCGCTCTCGAGGGTGTGTGCGTCCAGCAGCGGGATGTGTGAGCCGTCTTCTGCGATGGCCAGCAGCGTCTGGCCGTCGGGCAGCGTGATGGTCTCCAGGGCGTGGACGGTGGCGGGACGGCGTTCAAGCGTGCGAGGGCGTTCGCGCACGATGGCTCCGGTGTAGGGGTCCATCGTGAGCACGCCCTGCGGCGTCGCAACGGCCAGCACGGTGTCCCGGTCCGGTCCGGTGAAGGATGCGATGGCTCTGATGCGGCCGTCCAGCAGGCTCCAGATGCGTCCGGTCTCCGGGTCGCACCGCCACAGGCCGACATCGCTGCCCACCACAAGGAGCGGGGTTTTCCTCCGGCGTGTGCTCAGGACGGTCATGGCGCGGACATAGGGGCCGAGGTTGGTGAAGGGTGCACCGAAGGGGACTCCGGTGCGGGCATCCCACATGGTGACGGAGCCGTCGACGTGACCGGCGGCCACGATGGTCGATCGGTCCGCGCTGCGGAAGGTAACGAGCTGGCAGACGCCGCTGGGGGTGCCCGCGAGGATGTTGTTGGGCAGGCGGAGCCGGTTCCAGCGGGGTACCAGTGACGGCGGCCGGGGCAGGGTGTCGGGGCGCGGCACGGGTTGAGCGCTGTCCGCCTGTTCGGCCAGTGCCAGGCTGTCGGCCCGTGCGGCGGGCGGGGCGTCGGCCAGGAACGGCTCGATGCGGGACCATGCGGCCAGGCGCCGGGTGCCGGCCTGAGCGGTGACGGGAAGTCCCAGGGCGCCGCGGATGCGGCCGTGGGTTTCGAAGGGCAGGAACGAGGCGGGGATGTGCGCGTCGTCGAGGACGCCGCCCGCCTCGGCGTGGGCGATCAGGTGACGGCGCAGGTAGGGGTGCGGCGGCTGCTGGGGTGCGGCCGCGAGGAGACGGGAAAAGGCCTGGGTCAGATGGGCGTGTACCTGGGTGCTGCCGGTGTCGGGGGTGTCGTCGAAACCGGGCAGGGTCTGCTCGATGAGCAGGGTCTGGGGGGCGGTGCGCAGGGTTTCGCTGACGCGTTCGTGGATGGGCCGGTAGACGGTTCGGCCGTCTTCGACGGCGGTCGTCAGGTATCCGGTGAGGCGGCTGTTGCGTACCAGCCGGATCGTCGCTTCCGGGCTGTCGCAGCCGGGTTCGAGGCCGTGGACGGCGGCCGGCCACACGGTCGCCCAGGGCAGTCCGGCGCCCAGTGCGAACGCCGTGGCGCGCAGGACGGCCAGGAGGTCCTCGGGCCTGGTGCGGGTGTGCTGGGCGACGTCCGCGAGGTCCTGCCGCAGCAGTTCCTGGGTGCCCTCGCGCAGTTGGCGGCGCCATGGGGCGTCGGACGGCGCGGGCAGGAAGGCGCGGGCGTGCAGTTGCTGGGCGGCCAGCCGGGCGTCCAGGAAGGAAGGGGTGACTTCCTGTGCGACGGCGGCGGCGGCGACGGCGATGGGCTGGTTGCTGCGGTGGACCAGCCGGGATCCTGTGGCGGGTTCGGCGTGCAGCAGGGCTGCGGTGTAGGCGGCGATGTCCTCTTGCGCACTGTCGTCGTCGGTGCGCAGTGGGGCGGTTGCGTCGGTGGCCTGCCGGAGCAGGTCGAGGAGGCCCCGTTCGGCGTGTGTGTCCCTGACCGGCAGGGTGTGGCGGGAGGGGGGTGGTGAGCTGCGGATGCCGAGGATGAGGCGGACCGCGTTTTGGCCGTCGCCGCGCAGGGCGGCGAGGGGGCCCAGGACGTCGGTGATGATGCGGCGCGGGGTTCTTGCTTCGTCAATACCGTCGACGACCACGGTGAGCGGCCGGCCGGTGCGGGCCAGCGTGGTGCGGGCATGGCCGCGCAGCAGCTCGGAGGCGTCCGTGCCGGCCGGCACGGGCTGGCCGGTGAGTGCCCGGTAGAGCGCGGCGGACAGTTCCTGCGGGTCGGTGTTGCGGGCCAGCACCGCGGCGTCGATGGCGCCGATGGGCACCCGCAGTTTCTCTGGGATCGCTGCCAGGTAGGGGCGGTAGACGGGGTTGTCGCAGAAGCGCGGGTCGCTGAGGGTGACCAGGCGGGCGAGCAGCGCGCTTTTGCCGGAGCCGGCCTGCCCGGTGACGATGAGCGTGCTGTCGCTGCCGGCGAGGAAGGCGTTCATGCGGGTGACGAGTGCGGTGCGGCCGGTGAAGTACCAGCCCGCGTCGCCGGACATCTGGCCGCTGGCCCTGGTGATCCAGTAGTCGTCGACGTCGGGCCGGGTCCATCCCAGTTGGCTGCGGGCGTCTTCCAGCAGGGTGGTGTCGGTGTGGCCGGGGTTGGGCAGGCAGGGGCTCAGCTCACGGGCGGCGAGACGGCGGCTGACGCTGCGAGGCGGCCACAGGACGTGAATGTCGGCCATCTGCGCTGGATCCCACACCGCGTCCAGGATGGTGTGGAAGTCTTCCCAGCTCAGATGGGAGCGGGCGTAGCCGTTGGCCTCGTCGGCGCAGTGGGCGTGGACGGCCGCCAGGGCTGAGGCGAAGGCGCGCAGGCGGGGTGTGCTGTCTTCGTTGCCTGCGGCCAGGACGACCAGCGAGCTCAGGGCGTGCCGGTCGGGGTGCAGGGCCTTGAGGGTGCGGTCGAGTTCTTCGGCGAGACGGCCGGAGAAGCAGGAGTCGACCATGACCAGCACATGCTCGGCCGGAGAGTCGAGGGCCGCGGCGATGAGTTCGGCTGTGGGGAACGCGGTGGCCAGGGGCCGGTCGGTGTGGGTGTCGGGCAGACGGAGGAAGTGCTGCGGTCCCGCAGGGGCCAGGCCGTGGCCGGTGAGGTAGATGACGAGGGCCTCGTCGTCGGATGCGTCGATGAGGTTCTCGTCGATGAGGAACGTTCTCAGGTCATGGACGCTGTGCAGTGGTTTGGGCGGGTGGGAGGGTTCGAAGCGGCGCTGGTCGTCCAGGCGAGGGCTGTTCCACCAGTCTTCGACGACGGCGACTTGGGCGTCGATCCCGTCGCGGAAGGCCCTGCGTTTGGCCGGGGTGCCGTCGTCGTAGTCGCTGACGGCGATCACGAGGAGGCGGCGCTCGGAGGTGGCGGGGGCGTGCTCGTCGGTCATGACCAGGTGGCGGTGACGGCGCGGGCGACAGGGAGGGTGCGCAGGTACTTGACGGCGGCATGCGGGTCGAGGCGGCCGTTGTCGACCTCGATGTCCCTGACCTGGTCCGCCGCCAGGTCCAGGCCCGCGGCGCCGGTGACGGCATCGTCCGGGTCGAACACGTTGATCCACCGCAGGTGGGGTGCGATCTGCGTCAGCCGCCCGTTGGTGATGCCCATGCCCCGCTGGACGGTGGGGATGGCCAGGGGCGAACCGCAGGTGACGAAGGTGTGCACGTCCGCACCCGCCGTGCCGGGCGCGGCGATCTCACCGTGGCGGAGGAGGTCGTAGGCGATCACGCTGCCCAGGGAGTGGCCGATCAGGACCGTGGTGTGCGCGTCGGCGCTCTCCAGGACGTGCTTGCGGGCCAGGCCGGCCAGGTCCGGTTCGGTCAGGTAGGCGTTGACCTCGCGCAGGGACCGAATGACTTTGCCGGCCAGGCCGCCGGGCTTGCGCCGGTCGTAGGCGATCGCACGCCGGGTGATGCTCGGCGGCACCTTGACCAGCCCGAGGGTCGTGGGGTCGACCTGCGCGGCGTACGCGCGTTCCTGCGGGGTGAGCAAGTCGTCCAAGGCCTGGACGATGAAAGCCTCCTCGTCCGCGGTGAACGGTGTCGCGTCGTCAGGGAACGCCTCCCTCGTGCTCAGCCCGCCCCCGTCATCGGCCAGGAGGGCCGACCAGTGCGGCACCTTCAGCACCGGGGCCAGCATGCTCTCCGCCGTGGGCGTTGCACCGCCGTGGAGCAGTTTCACACCGCGATCGAGGGCATCGCGCCAGCTCTTGGTCAGCTCCCGCTGTGATGTCTTGCCCTGCCCGATCCCGTGCACCCCGAGCACGTACTGCTGCCCCACCCGCTCCCCCGCCCTCTCCTCATGGCCTGCCGTGGCAAGGGGACACTCTACGGGTGCAGCCGCATCCCAACGGGAGCACCAACCCCTCCCGCATGGGGAGTTAAAGCACGCGCGGCTCCGTAGAGTGTGTAGCCCTCCCCCGCCGACGAGCCCCGCGCGCTGGCTGCCGCCCCAGCCAGCCGACCAGCGCGCCGGCCCGGCGCAGCCACCTGTACAGCCCGGAGCCGGCGCGCCGAGGAAGATGGACGCCGTGCACGACGACCCCACATCCATCGCATCGTTGCTGCGAGCGAGATACAGGCGGCGTCTGCCCGCCAGCCTCAACGAGCTGGTCGGACCCAAGCACGGGAGGGTGGAGCTGCCGCTGCACATCGCGTGGTCCGGACTGCGCGTCCTCGATCTGGACCTGCCGCGCCAGCGCATGAGCCTGTACAGAACGGCGCTCGCCGAAGGCATGCGTGACGACCTATGCCGCTTCCTCAACCGGGACATCCTGCGTGAGCTTTGGCCAGTGCTCCACAAGCTCATCAGCAGGGCCATCAAGGACGTCTGGGAGGAAGCATTCCCCGAACTGCGACCATGATCACCTTCTGGAGCGCTCCCCCCAGCACGCCGCAATAGGCGTTCTCACCGCAACTGCGGCAGGCTCACCCAACCTGCAGGACCACAGGTCAAACGGCCCGAGCAGGGTCCAGAACCCGTCGCAATCCATCTGCGGCACCGCAGGATCAACGGCGCAACAACGGTGCGACCTCACACCGCCATCGCAGCATCCGCCGCCCCGCCCGCCGCACAGGCCCCCGCCCCCGCGCCCACGCCGGTCCCGCCCCCAGGCGCCTCCTCGCCCGGCACCGACCGGCCTGCGTCGGAGGACATCCGCGATGCCCCGACCGAGCCGTCCGCGGACAACCCGTCGACAGGGGACGACGCCACACCGACGCCCACGAACGAGGTCGCGCAGACCACACCGAACGAACCACGAAACGCCCCGTCGAAGCCGCCGGCTCCCACTCCTGGCAGCGCCGGGACGGAAGGGTCCTCCCCGACCCCGCCCGCTCGTCCGACCCGGGCGAGGCGCTGGGGAGCACCGGTGCAGTGGGCGGCACTCGCGGCCCTGGTCGCCGCCCTCATCGTCGCCAACCAGGTGCAGAACTCGAACGACCAGACCAGCACCACGCCTCCCTTGAGCCTCCCGGAGCAGAGTGCGGCGCGCACCCAGCCGAGCCCGACTCCCACCGGCCCGATGGCTCCGGCGAAAGCCCAGCCGACCCCTTCGTCGTCGTCCGCCCAGGCACCGTCGCCGTCACCGAAATCCCGGCCCGCGGGCGGCGGAGCCGGCATCGTGGTGGCAACCTCCAGCCGCCTCTATCGCATCACCGCCGACGCCCAGGTCGAGGAGTACACCGGCAACGCCGGCACCTGGACCGTCATTCGCCGCCAACGGACGGAACGGATCTTCACCAGCACCACGACGCTGTACGCCACCGACGGTGCCACCGGCGACATCGAGGAGTACGACCGCGAGAAGAACACCTGGACACGCGTCGGGGGCCCGGGCAGTTCCTTCGCGGCGACCGCCGACCACCTCTACGGCGTCGGCACCCTGGGCACCAGGACACATTCGAATACAGCGGCACGCCGGGTGTCTGGCACCAGGTGCGCGGCACGACCGACCAGATCTTCACCAGCCCTACGACGCTGTACGCCACCGACACACCCAGCGGGAAGCTCCAGGAATACGACCGGGCCAAGCACACCTGGACCGCCATCGGCGATTCCCCCAGCTCCTTCGCTGCTACTACAAACCGCGTCTACTGTGTCAGCGCGGACCTCTCCGGCGTATACGAGTACTCCAGCACACCAGGAACCTGGTCACCCATCGGCAGCCCCTGACAAAGCGGGCGTCTCGAAGCGCTTGAGCAGGCGCTTCCAAGTGTCGGCGCCAGCTCCGGGGCAGGCGGTGGTTGAGGTTGATCCCCGGGAGTGGACACCGGGTTTCATGCGACGAGTGACAGCGTACGTGATGTGGTCAGTTGCTGTTCGAACTCGGCCGGTGTGAGGTAGCCGAGCGCGGAATGCCGACGGCGCCTGTTGTAGTACGACAGCCAGCGGAACAGCTCCAGCCGAGTCTGCGCCTTGGAGGTCCAGCGCCTCCCGTGGAGCAACTCGCGCTTGAGGCCCTGGAAGAACGACTCGGCGAGGGCGTTGTCGTAGCTTGAGCCGACCCGGCCCATGCTGCGCCGGATGCCGTGCCGGCGGCACACCTTGGCAAAGGCGGCCGCGCTGTATTGGGCGCCCCTATCGGTGTGGAAAACGACGCCGCGAACCCGGCCGCCGCGGGCGGCCACGGCCATCTCGATCGCGTCGGTGACCAGCGAGGTGCGCATATGGTCGGCGATCGACCAGCCCACCACCTTCCTTGAGCAGATGTCGATCACTGTGGCGAGATAGAGCCACGTCGCGCCGACGGCTATGTAAGTGATGTCGCCGCACCACCTGGTGTTCAGCGTGTCCGCGGTGAAGTCACGCATCACCAGGTCCGGCACGGGCGGCGCGGTCCTGTCCGCGATCGTCGTCTGCTTCTTCTTCCGCAGGTGCCGGCCGACGATGTGGTTGTTCCGCATCAGCCGGGTGACGCGCTTGCGGTTGATCCTCCGCCCCTTCGCACGCAGTTCAGCATGGACGCGCGGAGCTCCATACGCCCCCTGGTGTTCGGCATGGATAGCGCGGATCTCACTCACGGTCCGCTTTTCCTCGGCCCGGCGCTCGGCGCGGGCCTGCTCGGTGGCCAGGTGCCGGTAGTAGCCGGCGCGGGACGCCCCGAGCACCCGGCAGATCCGCTGCACGCCGAATACGGCGCGGTTCTCGGTGAACCGTTCCGGGTTCGGTAGAGATCTCAGACGTTGGGTGTGACCTGGAGTTTTATGGTTGCGAGGTAGTGGTTGTTCTCGTATTCGACCGGTG
>NZ_JBHWKO010000057.1:0-42196 GCF_042731035.1 Streptomyces sp. NPDC059895 | reverse complement strand
CACCCCTGGGGGGTGGGCGGCCGCCCCGCACATCCCACCCCCGGCGGCCGCCGCCCCCCCCGCCGGGGGGCCCCCCCCCCCCCCCCGGCACCCCTGACGGCACCCCTGACGGCACATCCGTCGGCACCCCCGTCGACGCTCCCACCGGAGCGGCCGAGACCGGCACTCAGACCGGAGTACGTGCCGAAGCCCCGGCCGGGATCGCCGCGGAGGGAAGCGGTCTGCGGACGGAGGAAACAGGGGCCGGAAGCCTCCCGGAGGGGCTGGGGAAGGAGCCGGCGGAAGCCGGAACCGCCACCGACGGCCAGCGCGCCGCCGCCCGGGCCGTGTACGACGCGACGGCCGCCGTCCTGGAAGCGGGCACCGACGGGGCCGGCGCCGTGCTCCAGGCGGAGCTGCTGCGCGCCGCGCACACCGCTCGTCTGGCGGGCCTGCCCCGGGCCTCCGCCGCGGCGGTCGCCGTGGTCACCGGGGTGCGCGCGGCGCGCTCCGCCGACCCCGCGTACCGCCTCGCGGACCTGTCGGCCGCCGTGCGCGGGGTCCTGGACCTCGCCCACCGGCTGCCGCGGGCCGGCGGCCCGGACCTGGCCGACCTGCGGGGCACGGTACGGCAGCCGTACCGCCCGGACGGCTCCCTGCGTCTGTACGGACTCTTCTCCGAGCCCGTCCTGACGGCGACCGGGTACGCGGGCGCCGTCAGCTGGACCGCCGACGCCCGAGGGCGCCTCTACACGGTCTCCGACGTGGCCCCGGGCGGCCCGGCCCGCGCGACCGGTGCCGCCGACCGGGCCGTGCGCATCGGCGACACCGCCCTGACCCACCGTGAACTGTCCCGCGCGGGCCTGGCGGTGTCCGGCGCGACCGTCTCCCCCACGGGGCGGCTCGGCGCGGGGGCCGGGGTGCGGGCGGTACGCGCGGCGGGCGCGTCGTGGTACGGCGAGCCGCTGGACCGGCTGTGGTCCGTCCCCGTCTGCGAGCAGGTGTCCCGGGCCCTGAAGGGCGGCCACGACCTGCTGTTCCTCGATGTGACGCTCAGGGGCACGGTCCGGGAGACGGCGGGCGACTGCCTGCTGGCCGACTGCGACGGGCTGGCCCTCCGCCTGGTGACGGCCCACGACGATCCCGCTCTCCCCTACCGCGGCAACCTCCGTCTCCTTGCCGCCGCCGGGGGCAGCCGGCTGCGGATCGTCGCCCGCCTCGCCCCGGGGCCGCTCCCCCGCGCCCTGCTGCTCGCCGCCGAGCATCCCAGCGATCCCACCGCCCGGGTTGATCTGGGGCTGGACCGTCTCCAGCACGCGGACCTGCCCCCGGCGACGGCCTCGCCGTTGGACGTGCCGGCGCCCACGGTGGACGAGGCCCCCCTGCACCTGCTGCGCCGCCGCGTGCACCAGGCGGTGTCCGGGGGCCGCCGGGTACTGGCGTTCCCCGGCATCGGAGGGGCGGGCGACGGCGCCCGCCTGCGCCGTTGCGGCCTGACCACGGCCGGCGACCTCCTGGACGCCCTGCACATGGCCGCCGCGGACCGTTCCCGTGACGTCTTCGGGCGTCTGCTCCCGGCGGACACGGACCGGTTCTCCCGCGCCTGGCTGGCCGCCGCGCTCTACACGGAGGAGGTGGAACGAGCGCTCTGCACGGCGGCATGGGGCGGATCCGTCCACGACGCATGAGGCCGACGGCCACCGACGCGAACCGGACGTCCGGGGACAGGGCCCGATGTCGGCGCCACATCGGCCCGCCCCGCCCTTCTAGGTCAGGATCTGTCCTCTATGGCTCCTAACGTGTTCCTCGTCCACCGAAGACGACCGACGGAGGCCGCAGAACATGAACACGCCGAAGCACCTCGACGAGCCGACCACGCCCACCACCTCGACCCAGTCCACCACCGCGACCGGTTCCGCCGCCGCACCCGCGACCGCCCCCGCCGCCGGCCTGCCGTCCGTCACCGGCGAGCGGGCGGACCTGCTGGAGTCACTGACCGCCCACCGCCGCTTCCTGCGCCTGACCACGCGCGACCTGACCGACGAGCAGGCGGGGCGGCGCACGACGGTGAGCGAGCTGTGCCTCGGCGGCCTGATCAAGCACGTCACCTCGGTCGAGCGGGGCTGGGCGGACTTCATCCTGGACGGTCCGTCCGCACTGGGCGACTGGAGCAGCATGACCGAGGCGGACTGGGAGCGGCGCGCGAACGAGTTCCGTCTGCTGCCCGGCGAGACGCTCGCCGGGGTCCTGGCGGAGTACGCCCGGGTGGCCGGCCGTACGGACGAGCTGGTCGCCACCCTGCCGGACCTGGACGCGGCGCACCCGCTGCCGTCGGCCCCCTGGTTCGAGCCCGGCGCGCGGTGGTCGGCCCGCCGGGTACTGCTGCACATCGTCGGCGAGACCGCCCAGCACGCCGGTCACGCCGACATCATCCGGGAGGCCCTGGACGGGGCGAAGAGCATGGGGTGAGCGGCCGGCGCCTTCCCGCGGGCCCTGCCGTACAGCCGGATCGCCCCGCCGCTTCCTCCTACGGCGGTCCCGCGGGAGCGAGCTTAGGCTGGAAGCCTCGCCAGGCATTCGCGGCCGCCGCGGGCATCGTGTCCGCCGGCCGGGCCAGGGAGGCTGCGATGACGGATGTGTCGAGCGACCGGTATCCGCGCGGGGACGCCCGCTGCCCGCAGATCGCCGAGCACGGGCTGATCGGCGACCTGCACACCGTGGCCCTGGTGGGGACGGACGGCACGATCGACTGGTACTGCTGCCCCTCCTTCGACTCCCCGAGCGTGTTCGCCTCGATCCTGGACACCGAGCGCGGCGGGGCCTTCGCACTGGGGGCGGCGGTCCCCGCGCGGACGAAGCAGTTCTACTTCCCCGACACCAACGTCCTGATCACCCGGTTCTTCACCGAGGACGGGGTCGGCGAGGTGCAGGACTTCATGCCGGTGACCGGCGGGGACGACACCGAGGCGGAGCGGCACCGGCTGATCCGACGGGTGGTGTGCGTGCGCGGCTCCCTGCCGTTCCGGGTCAACGTGGCACCGCGGTTCGACTACGGCGCCCGTCCGCACACCCTCCGGATGGCCGGTGACGTGGCGGTCTTCGCCTCCGACGGCCTGTCGTTGGCGCTGACCGCCACGGTGTTCCTGGAGACCGACGGGCGGGACGCTCACGCGGAGTTCAAGCTCGTCGAGGGCGAGTCGGCGGTGTTCGCCCTCGACCAGGTCGGCGGCGAGGTGACCCCGCGCGGATGTGCGCGGGCCGAGGCGGAGGAGCAGTTCACCGCCACGGTGGCGTACTGGCGGCACTGGCTGTCCGCCTCCAGGTACCGGGGCCGCTGGCGGGAGATGGTGCACCGCTCGGCCCTCACCCTGAAACTGCTCACCTACGCGCCCACGGGGGCGATCGTCGCCGCCCCGACCACGAGCCTGCCGGAGCAGCTGGGCGGCGACCGCAACTGGGACTACCGCTACGTCTGGGTGCGCGACGCCGCCTTCTGCGTGTACGCGCTGCTGCGGCTCGGCTTCACCGGCGAGGCCGAGGCGTTCATGGAGTTCGTGACCCGGCACATCAGCCCGGGTGACGGAAGGCCCTCCGGACCGCTGCAGATCATGTACGGCATCGACGGGCGCACGGACCTGCCGGAGTCCGAGCTCACCCATCTCGGGGGCCATCACGGCTCGGCGCCGGTGCGGATCGGCAACGCCGCCGCGGACCAGCTCCAGCTCGACATCTACGGGGCGCTGATCGACTCCATCTACCTGTACGACAAGTGGGCGCGGCCCGTCTCCAGCGACCAGTGGGACGACGTGTGCGCCCTCGTGGAGTGGGTCTGCGACCACTGGGACCAGCCCGACGAGGGCATCTGGGAGACCCGCGGCGGCCGTAAGAACTTCCTGTACTCGCGGCTGATGTGCTGGGTGGCGATCGAGCGGGCCGTCCGGATGGCGCACCGGCGCGGCCTGCCCGCGGACCTGCCCCGCTGGCAGGAGTGCCGCGACACGATCTACCGGCGCATCCACTCCCGGGGCTGGTCGCGGACCCGCCGGGCCTTCGTTCAGCACGAGGACGCGGAGGTGCTGGACGCGGCCGTGCTGATGATGCCGTTGACGAAGTTCATCGCGCCGACCGACCCGAAGTGGCTGTCCACGCTGGACGCGCTCACCCACGACCTGGTGTCGGACTCCCTCGTCTACCGCTACGACCCGCTGGCCAGCCCCGACGGACTCCACGGCGACGAGGGCACCTTCTCCATCTGCTCCTTCTGGTACGTCGAGGCCCTCGTACACGCGGGCCGGCTCGACGAGGCACGGCTCGCCTTCGAGAAGATGCTGACGTACGCCAACCATCTGGGCCTGTACGCCGAGGAGATCAGCCACACCGGGGAGCAACAGGGCAACTTCCCCCAGGCGTTCACTCATCTCGCGCTGATCAGCGCGGCGTTCAACCTGGACCGGGCGCTGGGCTGACGGGTGACGGGCCGACCGGCGCCCCCCGGGGCCGTAGCGGGCCCGGGGGCCCGGGGACGCCGCGGGCCCGGGGGCCCGGGGACGCCGCGGGCCCGGGGGCCCGGGGGCCCGGGGGCCCGGGGGCCCGGGGGCCCGGGGGCCCGGGGGCGCCGGACGGCGCCGTTCAGCCCAGGAAGCTCAGCCGCACCTTGCGCTCGGGGTTGTCCTTGTTGGTGTCCACCAGGCACACCGACTGCCATGTGCCGAGTTCCAGCCGGCCGCCCACGACCGGCAGGGTCGCGTGGGGCGGGACGAAGGCCGGCAGGACGTGGTCGCGGCCGTGGCCGGGGCTGCCGTGGCGGTGCTGCCAGCGGTCGTCGGCGGGGAGCAGGGTGTGCAGCGCGGCAAGCAGGTCGTCGTCGCTGCCGGCGCCGGTCTCGATGATCGCGATGCCGGCCGTGGCGTGCGGGACGAAGACGTTCAGCAGGCCGTCGCGGCCCGCGGCCGCGTCCTGGAGGAAGGCCTCGCAGTCGCGGGTCAGGTCGACGACCCGCTCCCGGGAGCCGGAGGCGATGTGCAGTACTCGGGTGGTGAACGCATCTGACATGCTCCCATCCTGACCCACGCGCCGGTCTCCACACCCCGGCGAGCGAGCCCCCGCTGTCGCGATGGAAGATCCCCCGCCTCGGCGCTGTTGGGAGAAGCGTGAACGACATGCGCGAGGTCGAGGTGGTGGTGATAGGCGCCGGCCAGGCGGGTCTGGCCGGCGCCTATCACCTGCGGCGTACGGGTTTCGCGCCGGAGCGCGACTTCGTGGTGCTGGACCACTCGCCCGGCCCGGGCGGCGCCTGGCAGTTCCGGTGGCCCTCGCTGACGTACGGCAAGGTGCACGGGATGCACGCGCTGCCCGGCATGGAGCTGGCGGACGCGGATCCGCAGCGGCCGTCGTCCGAGGTGATCGCGGCGTACTTCGACCGCTACGAGCGCGCCTTCGACCTGCGAGTGCGGCGCCCGGTGGATGTACGGGCCGTACGCGAGGGGGACGACGGGCGGCTGCTCGTGGAGACCTCCGACGGTGCGTGGGTGACGAGGGCCCTGATCAACGCCACCGGCACCTGGGACCGGCCGTTCTGGCCGCGCTACCCCGGCCAGGAGACCTTCCGCGGACGGCAGCTGCACACCGCGCGGTATCCGGGCCCGGAGGCGTTCGCCGGGCAGCGGGTGGTCGTGGTGGGCGGCGGCGCCTCCGGTACGCAGCATCTGCTGGAGCTCGCCCCGTTCGCGGCCGCCACCACCTGGGTGACACGGCGCCCGCCCGTCTTCCGCGAGGGCACCTTCGACGAGATCGCCGGCCGTGCCGCGGTCGCGCTCGTGGAGGAACGCGTACGCCAGGGGCTGCCGCCCCGGAGCGTCGTCTCCGTGACGGGGCTGCCGCTGAACGACGCGATCCGGCGGGGGCTGGCGGACGGGGTGCTCGACCGGCTGCCCGTGTTCGACCGGATCACCCCGGAGGGCGTGGAGTGGCGCGACGGGCGGCGGGTGGCCGCGGACGTCATCCTGTGGGCGACCGGCTTCCGGCCCGCCATCGATCACCTGGCGCCGTTGCGGCTGCGCGAGCCGGGCGGCGGGATCCGCGTCGAGGGCACGCGCGCGGTCGCCGACCCGCGTGTCCACCTCGTCGGCTACGGTCCCTCGGCGAGCACGATCGGCGCCAACCGGGCCGGTCGCGCCGCCGTACGCGACATCGGGCGGCTGCTCACCGGAGGCACGCGGGAGCCGGCCGCCGCCTGACGTGCGTCGCGCTCCCGCACCGCCGCTCCGAAGACCGCCGGGTCGCCGGAACGCCTCGTCACCGGGACGTCGACGGGCTTGTCGAGACCTGCGCGCTCTGCTGGTGCCTGTTGAACTCGGCGACATTGCGCTGGTGTTCCGCGTAGTCCGACGTGAAACGCGTGTCGCCCGGCTTGACGGTGACGAAGTACAGCCAGTCGCCCGGGGTCGGGTTGATCGCGGCGCGCATCGCGTCCTCGCCGGGGCTGTCGATCGGCGTCGGGGGCAGACCCATGCGCTGGTAGGAGTTGTAGGGACTCTCGACATGGGTGTCCCGCTCCGTCGTGTTCACCGAGAAGCGGTTCAGCGCGTAGTTGACGGTGGAGTCCAGCTGCAAGGGCATACCGCGCTCCAGGCGGTTGAAGACGACCCGGGCCACCTTGCCCATGTCCGCCTTGGTGGCGGCCTCGGCCTGGACGATGCTGGCGATGGTCACCGCCTGGTACACGTTCATCGCGTTGCGCTGGGCTCCGGCGGCGATCGGCGCTCCGTTGAACTTCTCGTTCGCCGCGTCGACCATCCGCGTCAGCAGCGCCTGCGGCGTCGGCTTCCCGTCCAGCGGATACGCCGCCGGGAAGAGGTAGCCCTCCGGGTTGCCCTCGGCGTCGATCGGGAGCCTCAGATTGGCCGTGGGCAGCGCCTTCCGGGTGGTGCCGGCGGGCAGGGCGAGGGCCTTGTCGACGGCCGCGTAGATCTGGTTCGCCCGCCAGCCCTCCGGAATCACCAGAGAGGTCGGTCTCTTCTCCTCGTGGCTGTCCGGACTCAGCAGCGGCACCGCCACGGCGGTGCCGGCCACGACGGCTCCGGTCACGATGAGGGCGAGACGGCCCCGGCGCGTCAGTCGAATCGTGCTCCGTGGCGGAGTGTTCATCTGCATGCGGGCACGGTAACCCGCATATCCTCAGAAAATCGGCACAACCTGGCATATCGTCATCTTGTCGGCTCCAGCCGGGCGTCCCGCCGCACCAGGGCCGCATACCGCCCGTCCCTCGCCAGCAGTTCCTCGTGCGTCCCCCGTTCGGCCACCTGGCCGGCGTCGAGGACCACGATCTGGTCGGCGCCGCGGACGGTGGACAGCCGGTGCGCGATGGTGAGCGTGGTGCGGTTCGCCGAGAGTGCGTCGATGGCCTCCTGAACGGCGCGCTCGGTGCGGGTGTCCAGGGCGCTGGTCGCCTCGTCGAGGATGAGCACGGGCGGGTCGCGCAGAATGGTGCGGGCGATGGCCAGTCGCTGCTTCTCCCCGCCGGAGAAGCGGTGGCCGCGCTCGCCGACGACCGTGTCGTACCCGTCGGGCAGGGCGGCGATGTGGTCGTGGATCTGGGCCGCCCGCGCCGCGGCGTACAACTCCTCGTCGGTGGCGTCCGGCTTGGCGAAGCGCAGGTTCTCCGCGACCGAGGCGTGGAAGAGGTACGTCTCCTGGGAGACGACGCCGACCGCGCGCGCCAGGGTGTCGAAGTCCAGGTCGCGGACATCGACGCCGTCGAGGGTGACCCGGCCGCCCGTCACGTCGTACAGGCGGGGGACCAGGTACCCCAGTGTGGACTTGCCGGCGCCGGTCGGGCCGACGATCGCGAGGCTGCCGCCCGCCGGCACGGTGACGTCGATGCCGTCGAGGACCGGTCCGCCCTTGCCGTCGTACCGGAACGCGACGTCCTCGAAGCGGACCTCGCCCCTGACCTTGTCGAGGTGGAGCGGGTCCGCGCGTTCGGTGATGTCGACGGGGAGGTCGAGATACTCGAAGATGCGCTGGAAGAGGGCGAGCGAGGTCTGGATCTGCACGCCCGTCGACAGGAGGCTCACGGCCGGGCGGAACAGGCCCTGCTGGAGCGAGACGAAGGCGACGATGGTGCCGAGGGAGACGGCCGGGCCGCCGAACTGGAGCGCCAGTCCCGCGGTCCAGTAGATGAAGGCCGGCATGGCGGACATGACGATGCCGATCACGGCCATGCGCCAGCGGCCGGCCATGTTCGACCGCACCTCGAGGTCGACCAGTCGCTCGGACTCCCCGGAGAAGGACTGCGTGAGGGAGTCGGCGCGGCCCATCGTGCGGCCGAGCAGGATGCCGCTGACCGACAGGGACTCGGTGACGGTGGCGGCCATGGCGGCCATCTGTTTCTGACGCTGCGTGGTGATCTTCCGGCGTTCGTTCCCGACGCGGCGGCTGATCCACACGAAGACCGGCAGCAGGAGCAGGGACACGACGGTCAGCCGCCAGTCGAGGGCGATCATGGCCACGATCGTGGCGACGACGCTGGTGAAGTTGGAGACCAGGGAGGTGGCGGTGGAGGTGACGGTCGCCTGCATGCCTCCGATGTCGTTGGCGATGCGGGACTGCACCTCACCGGTCCGCGTGCGCGTGAAGAACGCGAGCGACATGCGCTGGAGGCGGCCGTAGACGGCGGTGCGCAGGTCGTGCATGACACGCTGGCCGACCGTCGTGGAGATCAGGGTCTGCAGGACACCGAAGACCCCGGCGAGGACGGCACTGAGGATCATGCCGAGGGCGAGCAGACTCAGCAGGCCCGTACGCCCCTCGGGGAGGGCGACGTCGAGTGTCTCCTTGAGCAGGAAAGGCGTGGCCACCGAGACCAGCGAGGAGGCGGCGACCAGCAGGCCTACGATCGCGAGCCGGCCGCGATAGGGGCGGAAGAGCTTCAGAATGCGGCGCACCTGACGCGGCTGCTGCTCGGCGTCGGTGGGCGGGGTCCAGGAATCTGGCGTGTCGGGGTGCATGGGCTCCTTCGGGAGGTCGAACGGGAGGATCTCGTGGAGCGTAGCTCATTGTTACCTATACTCACAATGAACGGCATCCTGATATTGTTCCCGCATGACGACCCCCGATCCCGACGGCCTGCTCGCCGAGCAGCTGCTGCGGCTGACCCGCCGGGTGCACCGCATCCAGAAGCGCCACCTGGAGCACTCCGACATGGGCGTCACCCCGGCCCAGTCCCGCCTGCTGCGCACCTGCGCCCACTTCAGCGAGCCACCGCGCATGGCGGACCTCGCCGAGCGCCTCGAGGTCGTGCCGCGCGCGGTGACCACGCTCGTCGACGGACTGGAGGCGAGCGGGAAGGTGCGCCGGGTGCCGGACCCCACGAACCGTCGGGTCATACGGATCGAGCTGACGGACGCGGGCCGCGAGACGCTCGGCGAACTGCGCAGGGCCCGCCAGTCCGCGGCACGGGAGATGCTCGCGCCGCTGACGGACGTGGAGCGGGCGGTGCTCGGGAAGTTGCTGGACACACTCATCGACGGGACCGCGGCCCCGCGCTGTTGAGCGGCCGTCACCGGCCTCGCCGCTCGTCGGGGTGCCGACGGCTGGGCCGTCGACCGACCGGGTGAGGCGGGCCGTCCGCCAGGACGGAGGGCGGCGCCCGCAGGTGGCTTCGTCCCCGGCGCGGGGCGCATGTCCGCGCGGGCCGTCCGGATCCATGCGGTGCCACGGAAAACCGGTTGATTCCGACCACCCTCCGACGGGAACCTTGCACGGTTTGCTGCCGCCGCTCCTCGCGGGCACTCCCCTGGTCCGCGTTCCCCCCTCCCCTCCTGACACGAGCCACTGGGACGTCATGCAGATCCAAGACCTTCCGTACCCCGACCCGGGTGTGCCGGACGTACGCTCCGGGCCCCGCTTCCTGTGGTGGCTCGGCCGCAATCAGTCGGGCGGTCAACTCAAGGCACTGGCCTGGGGACTGCTGCACTTCGTGGCCGTCTCCACGCTGCCGTTCTGCGTCGGGTTCGCCGTGGAGGCGGTCGTCGACCGCTCCGGTTCGCGGCTCGCCCTCGCCGGCGGGCTGATGGCGTTGTCCGGTACCGCCACCGCCGTCGGAGACACCTTCCTGCACCGCGCCGCCGTCACCAACTGGATCACCGCGGCCGCCCGCGTCCAGCAGCTCCTCGCCCGCAAGACCTCGCAGTTGGGCTCCGTGCTGAGCCGGCGGGTCGCCGCCGGTGAGGTGGTGGCCGTCTCCACGGGCGACGTCGAGAAGATCGGCTGGTTCGTGGAGGCCGTGTCGCGGTTCACCGCCGCGGCCCTCACGGTCGTGCTGGTCTGCGTCGGCCTCGTGGTCTACCAGCCGGCCCTCGGTCTGGTGGTCGCCGTCGGCCTGCCCGTCCTCGCCGTCGCGGTGCTGCCCCTGCTGCCCCGCGCGACCCGCCGGGCCGACTTCCAGCGCGAGAAAGCCGGACGCGCCACCGAACTGGCCTCGGACACGGTGGCCGGCCTGCGGGTGCTGCGCGGCATCGGTGGCGAGGAGCTGTTCCTCGACCGCTACCGCCACGCCTCCCAGGAGGTCCGGCACGCGGCCGTGCGCAGCGCCCGCATGTGGTCCCTGATCAGCGCCATCCAGGTGATGCTGCCGGGGCTGCTGCTGATCGCGGTCGTGTTCCACGGCGTCCAGCTGGCCCGCGAGGGCCGGATCTCCGTCGGGGAACTGGTCACCGTCTACAGCTCCGTCACGGTCCTGACCTACCCCCTCAGGCACTTCGAGGAGATCGCGATGGCGTACTCCTTCTCCCGCCCGTCGGCCAGACGCGCCGCCCGCGTGCTGTCCCTGGAACGCGCCACGGACGCCGCCGGAACCCGCCCGCCGGACCTCCCCTCCGGCGACCTGTACGACCCGGCCACGGGGCTGCTCGCACCGGCCGCCCGCCTCACCGCGGTGGTGTGCGGCGACCCGGACGCCGCCGGGCGGCTGGCGGAACGCCTGGGCGGACACGCCGCGCAGGACGGTCCGTCGGTGCTGCTCGGCGGGGTTCCGCTCGACGAGCTGCCGCTCGACTGCGCACGCACCGCCGTCCTCGTCCAGGACAAGGACCCGGTGCTGCTGTCCGGTTCGCTGCGCGACCTGTTCGACGTGCCCGCCTCGCGTGACGTCGACGCGGCGGCGGCGCTGGCGGCCGCCCAGTGCGGGGACGTGCTGGAGGCGCTCGTCCAGGGGTCGCTGGACGCCGAGGATCCGATGGACGCGCGGATCACCGAACGCGGCCGGTCGCTGTCCGGCGGCCAGCGTCAGCGACTGGCCCTGGCCCGGTCGCTGTTCACCGACCCGGAGGTCCTCGTCCTGGACGAACCCACCTCCGCCGTCGACTCGCACACCGAGGCACGGATCGCCGAGGGCCTGCGAGGGCTGCGCGCCGGGCGCACGACCGTGATGTTCACCTCCTCCCCGCTGCTGCTGGACCGCGCCGACCAGGTCGTCCTCGTGCACCAGGGGCGGGCCGCCGCGGTCGGAGCGCACCGCGAGCTGCTGCACACCGAACCGCGTTACCGCGCCGTCGTGACCCGGGAGACCGACGAGGAAGCCGCTCTGAGCGGTGTGCTCACGGCATTCGAGAAGAACGAGCTGCAAGAGATCGAGGAGACCGCATGATCGGCGTGGCGCCCCCGGCGTACGACCCGGCGGCACCGACCGCGGCCACCACACTGCCGGTCGGCGCCCCCGCCACCGTACGCGCCTACGTGGGGGAACTGTTCCGCCGGCACCGGCGCGCCTTCCTGATCCTCGTCGCCGTCAACACGATCGCCACCATCGCCTCGATGATCGGTCCATGGCTCCTGGGCGACCTCGTGGAACGGCTGTCGGACGGGGCACGGGACCTGCGTCTGGAGCTGACCGTCTCGCTGTTCCTGCTCGCCCTGGTCATCCAGGCCGCGTTCGTCCGGCAGGTGCGGCTGCGCGGCGCGATGCTCGGTGAGCGGATGCTGGCGGACCTGCGCGAGGATTTCCTCGTCCGGTCGGTCCGGCTGCCGCCGGGCGTGCTGGAGCGGGCCGGGACGGGCGACCTGCTGTCCCGCATCACCACCGACGTCGACCGGCTGGCCAATGCCATGCGTGAGGCCGTGCCGCAACTGACCATCGGGGTGATGTGGGCGGCGCTGCTGCTCGGCGGGCTCGTCGTCACGGCACCGCCCCTGGCGCCCGCCGTGCTGGTCGCCGTACCGCTGCTGGTGGCCGGCTGCCGCTGGTACTTCCGGCGGGCACCGGCCGGCTACCGCTCGGAGGCCGCCGGGTACGCCGCCGTCGCCGCCGCCCTGGCCGAGACCGTGGACGCCGGGCGCACCGTGGAGGCCCACCGCCTCGGCGAGCGCCGTGTCGGGCTGTCGGACCTGCGGATCCAGCAGTGGACGGCCTGGGAGCGGTACACGCTCTGGCTGCGCTCGGTGCTCTTCCCGGTCATCAATCTCGTCCACGTCACCGTCCTCGGCTCGGTCCTCATGCTGGGCGGGGCTTTCGTCCTGCAGGGCTGGATCGGGGTCGGCGAGCTGACGACGGGCGCGCTCCTCGCCCAGATGCTCGTCGACCCCGTGAACCTGATCCTCCGCTGGTACGACGAGCTCCAGGTGGCGCAGGTGTCGCTGGCCCGGCTCGTCGGGGTGCGCGACATCGAGCCGGACGCCGGGGACTCCGCGCTGGAGCCGGGCGGACGGGACGTGCTCGCCGACCGGGTGCACTTCGGCTACCGCGAGGGCGTCGACGTGCTGCGCAAGGTGTCGCTGGAGGTCGCCCCAGGCACCCGGATGGCCCTGGTCGGCCCCTCCGGCGCCGGCAAGTCCACACTGGGCCGGCTGCTCGCCGGCATCTACACGCCGCGCGAGGGCCGGGTCACCCTGGGCGAGGCCGAACTGTCCCGTATGACCGCCGAACGAGTCCGCTCGCACGTGGCGCTGGTCAACCAGGAGCACCACGTCTTCGTCGGCTCCCTGCGCGACAACCTCCGCCTCGCGCTCCCCCACGCCCGGCTGCATCCCGGCGAGGACACCCCGGAGGGTGCCGAGGACGCCGAGCTGTGGTCCGCCCTGGCCGCGGTCGACGCGGAGGGCTGGGCGCGGGCGCTGGACGGCGGCCTGGACACCGAGGTCGGCTCGGGCGGGGTCGCGCTCACGCCGGCCCAGGCCCAGCAGATCGCGCTGGCCCGCCTCGTGCTGGCCGACCCGCACACGCTGGTCCTCGACGAGGCGACCTCGCTGCTCGACCCGCGTGCCGCCCGTCACCTGGAGCGGTCCCTGGCCCGCGTCCTGGACGGCCGTACGGTCATCGCCATCGCCCACCGCCTGCACACCGCCCATGACGCCGACGTCATCGCCGTCGTCGAGAACGGCCGCATCAGCGAGCTGGGCAGCCACACGGAGCTGGTCACGGCGGACGGCGCCTACGCGGCCCTGTGGCGGTCCTGGCACGGGTGAGGATCGTGGCGGTCCTGGCACGGGTTCGGACCGTGGCCGCGGATGCGCCGTCCGGCGGTGCGTCCGGGGCGGTGCCGGAGGTCGGGACGGGGCGGGGGCCGGAGTCGGTGCACCCGTCCAGGCCCCGAGGGGGAGCGGACTGCGGAGAGCGTTCGGGGCGAGGTGGCCGGACCGCGCCCGGCGCCCCGGCCCGGCCAGCCCTCCCCGGCTGCCGTTGCGCGCCCCCGAAGCGGGGTGGAACGCTGGAGAGCGGCAGCCGTGCGGACGGCAGCGGGCCGATCCGTTCGAACACGTCCTGATCCGTCCGTGCTCTGTCGTCCCCGGCCCGCGCCCCGCGCGGCGGTGTTCCATCGCCGACCGCGGTGGGGACGGGCCCGTCATCCCCTGGAGGAACCCGTGAACAGCGCCGAAGGATGGGGGGACGACGTCTACCAGCCCGACGCGTCCGAGGTCCAGGACGACGCGGGCCTGCTCGACGCGGAGGACACACTCGTGGACGACGGTGTCGACGACCCCCTGGACCGGGGCTGGTCGCCTCCGGAGAGGCCGTGGGCCGTGGAGCACACCGGCGTGACGGCCGCGGAGCGCCGACAGGGCGAGACCCTCGACCAGCGGCTCGCGGAGGAACTGCCCGATCTCGCAGCCCCCGACGGCGACGGTCTCGGAGACACCGACGGCACCGACGGGGAACTGCTGGACAACGAGATCGGCTCCGTCCGCTCCGGCCGGCTGGTCGCACCGGACGAAGGGGCCCACGAGGACGAGGAGAGCGCCCTGGTCGCCACCGACGTGGGCATCGACGGAGCGGCCGCCTCCGCCGAGGAGGCCGCGATGCACATCGTCGACGAGGACTCCCTGCCCGGCTGACCCGGCCGTCCCCGGTCCGTCCCGCTCGCCCTCACCGCACGGGGAGCACGACGGCCAGGGCCCGCACGGAGGGCCGTGTCGCCCGCTTCGGGCGCCGCGACGGCGAGGGCACCGCGACCTGGGCCGACTCCGCCGACCGCGAGGGTTCAGATGACGTTGAGCGCGGCCGCGCCGCCCACGCCCCCGAGGACCATGAAGACCGGCATCAGCACCTTCAGCTCCACCCAGCTGCCCGCACGGAACCGCATGGCCTTGGGCGGCCCCAGGGGATACCAGCGCTTGCGCCCGATCGGGATGGGCCACAGGACCGGGCAGCCGGAGACGGTCAGCGCGTCCCCGATGTCGTGCACCAGGGCACCCAGCAGGATCGGCAGCCCCAGCCACAGGTACTCCTGGCCAGGGTCCGTGAACAGCCAGCCCGCGCCGTTGCCGGGCTTGTCCAGGACGCCGGCGAGGATCCAGGCGCTCGTCGCCGCCAGCAGCCACACCAGCACGTCGCTGCTGGAACCGCGGGCCGCCCGCCACAGCAGGCCCTCGATCGCCAGCACCATGTGTACGAAGAGGATCCCCAGGACGGCCCAGCGGCCACCGGTGATCGCCAGCGCCGAGGCGCCCGCGCCGATCATGACCGCCCACAGCCAGGTGTGCGTCAGCGTCCGGTGCCCCCCGGAGCGGCGCGGGTCGCCCTGCTTCTTCGTGGCCTTGTAGACGGCGTACGAGAGCTTGTCGACTATCTCGCACAGCCAACGCGAGACGGGGCCGAAGGCCCGGGAGATCGTGGCCGCCTTGTGGTCGAGATCCGGGGCGAGCGCGGCACCGGCACATATCAGCGCACCCGCCAGCAGCACCGGCCACGGCATCGTGTGCCCGGCCGCGGCGGCCGCGGCGCCGACGCCGAGCCAGGCGGCGGCGCCCGACAGTGAATGTGCTGGTCCCATCATGGCCGTTGCCCGCCCTGTTCCTCGTTCGCCGCTGTCCAGTTGACCGGGTGCGATGACGCTCCGTCGGCGACCCAGCGTAGCGGCCGTGATCTTCGGCCGGGCATCCGATTCCCCCCTTGGGCCCGGGGGCAGGCAAGATGGGGTCGTGACCCTCATCGATCAGCTGCCGCCGACCGCAGACCCCGACGCCCTCTACGACGCCTTCGAGTCCTGGGCCCAGGAGCGCGGTCTCACGCTCTACCCGCACCAGGAGGAGGCGCTGATAGAGGCGGTCTCCGGCGCGAACGTGATCGTGTCGACGCCCACCGGCTCCGGCAAGAGCATGATCGCGGCGGGTGCGCACTTCGCGGCCCTCGCCCGGGACGAGGTCACCTTCTACACGGCGCCGATCAAGGCGCTGGTCTCGGAGAAGTTCTTCGAGCTGTGCAAGCTCTTCGGCACGGAGAACGTCGGCATGCTGACCGGTGACGCCTCCGTCAACGCCGACGCCCCGGTCATCTGCTGCACCGCCGAGGTGCTGGCCTCGATCGCCCTGCGCGACGGCAAGGCCGCGGACGTCGGCCAGGTCGTCATGGACGAGTTCCACTTCTACGCGGAGGGCGACCGCGGCTGGGCCTGGCAGATCCCCCTCCTGGAACTGCCCCAGGCGCAGTTCGTCCTCATGTCGGCCACACTCGGCGACGTCTCCTTCTTCGAGAAGGACCTCACGCGGCGCACCGGCCGCCCCACCGCGGTGGTCCGCTCGGCGACCCGTCCTGTGCCGCTGTCCTACACGTACCAGTACACACCGCTCACGGAGACGCTCACCGATCTGCTGGAGACCAAGCAGGCTCCCGTCTACATCGTGCACTTCACCCAGGCGCAGGCGGTGGAGCGGGCGCAGGCCCTGATGAGCATCAACATGTGTTCGCGGGAGGAGAAGGAGCAGATCGCGGAGCTGATCGGCAACTTCCGCTTCACGACGAAGTTCGGCCGCAACCTCTCGCGTTACGTGCGGCACGGCATCGGTGTCCACCACGCCGGCATGCTGCCCAAGTACCGCCGTCTGGTGGAGAAGCTCGCCCAGGCCGGTCTGCTGAAGGTCATCTGCGGTACGGACACGCTCGGCGTCGGTGTCAACGTACCGATCAGGACGGTGCTGTTCACGGCGCTGACCAAGTACGACGGCAACCGTGTGCGCACGCTGCGGGCGCGGGAGTTCCACCAGATCGCGGGCCGGGCCGGACGGGCCGGTTTCGACACGGCGGGCTTCGTGGTGGCGCAGGCGCCGGAGCACGTCATCGAGAACGAGAAGGCGCTCGCCAAGGCCGGTGACGACCCGAAGAAGCGCCGCAAGGTGGTGCGCAAGAAGGCGCCCGAGGGGTTCGTCGGCTGGACGGAGAGCACCTTCGACAAGCTCATCGAGTCCGAGCCGGAGCCGCTGACATCCCGCTTCCGGGTGACGCACACGATGCTGCTGTCCGTGATCGCGCGCCCCGGCAACGCGTTCCAGGCGATGCGGCACCTGCTCGAGGACAACCACGAGCCGCGCAAGCAGCAGCTGCGGCACATCCGGCGCGCGATCGCGATCTACCGTTCGCTGCTGGACGGCGGGATCGTGGAGAAGCTCGACCAGCCGGACGCCGAGGGCCGGATCGTCCGCCTCACCGTGGACCTCCAGCAGGACTTCGCGCTCAACCAGCCGCTGTCCACGTTCGCGCTGGCCGCGTTCGAGCTGCTCGACCCGGAGTCGCCCTCCTACGCGCTCGACATGGTCTCGGTCGTGGAGTCCACCCTCGACGATCCGCGCCAGATCCTCGCCGCCCAGCAGAACAAGGCGCGCGGCGAGGCGGTCGCCGCGATGAAAGCGGACGGTGTCGAGTACGAGGAGCGCATGGAGCGCCTCCAGGACATCACCTACCCGAAGCCCTTGGAGGAGCTGCTCTTCCACGCGTACGACACGTACCGCAAGAGCCACCCGTGGGTCGGTGACCATCCGCTGTCGCCGAAGTCGGTGATCCGGGACATGTACGAGCGGGCCATGTCCTTCACCGAGCTGGTGTCCCACTACGAGCTGGCCCGCACCGAGGGAATCGTGCTGCGGTACCTGGCCGGCGCCTACAAGACGCTCGACCACACGGTTCCCGACGACCTCAAGTCCGAGGATCTGCAGGACCTGATCGAGTGGCTGGGCGAGATGGTGCGCCAGGTCGACTCCAGTCTGCTGGACGAGTGGGAGCAGCTCGCCAACCCGGAGGAGATGACCGCCGAGGAGGCTCAGGAGAAGGCCGACGAGGTCAAGCCGGTCACCACCAACGCGCGCGCCTTCCGTGTCCTCGTCCGCAACGCGATGTTCCGCCGTGTCGAGCTCGCCGCGCTCGACCACGTCGACGAACTGGGCGAGATGGACGCCGAGTCCGGCTGGGACGCAGACGCGTGGGGCGAGGCGATGGACAAGTACTGGGACGAGTACGACGACCTCGGGACCGGTCCCGACGCCCGCGGCCCCAAGCTGCTGGTCATCCAGCAGGAGCCGCAGAACGCGCTGTGGCGCGTCCGCCAGATCTTCGACGACCCCAACGGGGACCACGACTGGGGCATCAGCGCCGAGGTGGACCTCACGGCCTCCGACGCGGAGGGCCGCGCGGTCGTCCGCGTCACCGACGTCGGCCAGTTGTGAGTACGGGCCGAGGCAGAGAATCAGGCACAGGAGAAGCACACCGATGACGAACCCGGCCGAGAGGCTAGTCGACCTGCTCGACCTGGAGCAGATCGAGGTCAACATATTCCGCGGCCGCAGCCCGCAGGAGTCCCTGCAGCGGGTCTTCGGCGGCCAGGTGGCGGGCCAGGCGCTGGTCGCGGCCGGCCGGACCACGGACGGCGACCGGCCCGTGCACTCGTTGCACGCGTACTTCCTGCGTCCGGGCCGACCGGGCGTGCCGATCGTGTACCAGGTCGAGCGGGTGCGCGACGGGCGGTCGTTCACCACACGCCGTGTCACCGCCGTGCAGCAGGGCCGCACGATCTTCAATCTGACCGCCTCCTTTCACAAGCCTGAGGAAGGTCCGTTCGAGCACCAGCTGCCGCCGGCCCGTGAGGTGCCGGACCCGGAGACGCTTCCGACGGTCGCCCAGGAGGTCCGGGAGCATCTGGGTGGGCTGCCCGAGCAGCTGGAGCGGATGGCACGTCGGCAGCCCTTCGACATCCGGTACGCGGACGGGCTGCGCTGGAGCCCCGAGGAGATCAAGGACGCCGAGCCGCGCAGCGCGGTGTGGATGCGCGCGGTCGGTCCGCTCGGCGACGACCCGCTCGTACACACCTGCGCGCTGACCTACGCCAGCGACATGACGCTGCTGGACGCGGTCCGTCTCCCGGTCGAGCCCCTGTGGGGTCCGCGGAACTTCGACATGGCGTCGCTGGACCACGCCATGTGGTTCCACCGGCCGTTCCGGGCGGACGAGTGGTTCCTCTACGACCAGGAGTCGCCGATCGCGACGGGTGGACGCGGGCTGGCCCGCGGGCGGATCTACGACGTGCACGGCCGTCTGCTGGTGTCCGTCGTCCAGGAAGGTCTGTTCCGGACGCTGTAGGGCCGGTGCCCCGCCGAGACCGGTGCGTCAGGTGCTTCTGCGGCGCAGCCGGCCCAGCAGACCGCTCATGAGCCGGTGGGGCCGGTGCCGGTCCGACGACCGCGGGTCCACCGTCGGGCGCGGCTCATCCGTCGGGCACAGGTCATCCGTCGGGCGCGGGACCGCCGTCGGCCTTCGAGAGACCGGGGATGGCTCCACCGCGCGTGCCTGCGGCTTCGGTTCCCGTTGCGCTTGCGGTGTCGGTGTCGGTTGCGGTTTCGGTTGCGGCGGCGAGGGCCGTGGCGCGGGCTGATGGGCGCGGGCCTCGTCCAGAGCCTGCAGCAGGTCGGACCGGAGCCAGTCGATCTCGTCGGGGGCGTCCGCCGTCACGATCTTCTCGATGAGACGAGCGGCCGGGGAACCGGGCGCTCCGTGGGCAGGGGGCCCTGGGCGGAACCGGTTCAGATGGGAACGGTCGTACGGGTCCTTGACGATCTCGGCGATGTGGGTGGGATCGAGGAGAGAGGCCACGGCTGCCGCTCGCTGCCAGGGGCCGTCGGCCTGCCGCAGCAGGAAACCGAGACGGCGGCCCCGCCAGTTGCGGGGGCGCAGGTCGAGGCCCTCGGCCAGCTGCTGCCGCAGGGCTCGGGGCGTCCGGCCCGTGAGCAGTGGGGCGTTGTCCTCGTCGGTGGCGAAGTGTCGTAGCTCCTCGGCGAGATACAGCCAGACGACGGCCCGATAGCGGTTCAGGTAGAACCTCACCGGTACCACCAGACCCAGCCGCGCCAGGCGCGTGAACCGGGTGGGCGCCACTTCCATGACGGCCGCCCCCTCGGCGGTGCCGACGGCCTCGACGCTCCTGCGAAGTGCCCCGGGGAAGCCGGGCTCGGCGCGCAACCGGTCGAGCTCGGTGCGGGGGACCCGGCGTCCCCCTCCCCCTTCGTCGGGCACGGTCCTGATCCGGCCGAGGTCCACGGCGAGTTCGAACTCGCTCCGCTTCAGGCCCAGTTCCCTCGCCGCTCGGCCGAAGGCGGTGACATGGGCGTGGGGTCGGGTGGTGGTGTCGCCTGGCATGGCCGGTCTCCCCCGTTACGTGGTGGGACCCCGCGCAGTCCGCGAGGGCCTCGGAAAAAACCGTAGCCGGATTCGCGGATCCCGTGGCGAGCCTGTGGATAACTCCATGGTCCGGGAGAAGAGCACAGGTCAGAGGTCTGTCGGTGGAGTGCGGGAGGGCTGGCGGGCGTCCACCGCGAGGTGCTCGCCGACCCGGTTGACGAGCAGCGCCATCTCGTAGGCGATCTGGCCCATGTCGGCGTCCACCCCGCTGAGCACGCACAGGCAGCTGCCGGTACCGGCCGCGGTGACGAACAGCACCGCGTCGTCGAACTCGACCATCGTCTGGCGGACCTGGCCCGCGCCGAAGTGGCGTCCGGATCCCTTGGCGAGGCTGTGGAGGCCGGACGAGACGGCGGCGAGGTGTTCCGCGTCCTCCCTGCGCAGCCCTGTGCTGGCGCCCGCCACCAGCCCGTCGTTGGACAGGACGAGCGCGTGCCGAACGTGGTCGACCCGTTCGGTCAGGTCGTCCAGCAGCCACCCCAGCGTCTGCTTCTGCGCCATGTTCCCTCTCCCCGTCTGAGGTTCCCCGTGTGATGTCCCCGCCCGTCGGGTGGCTCCTTCCGCCAGCCTTCCCCACCACCGGCCGCCGGGCAAGCAGGATGAGGGCATGGCACAGAAGATGACCGATGAGGAATGGCGGGCGTTCGTCTCGCACGGCACGCGCACCGGGAAACTGTCGACGGTGCGTGCGGACGGACGTCCGCACGTGACACCGGTCTGGTTCCTGCTCGACGGGGACGAGGTGGTGTTCACCACGGGCGCGAACACCGTGAAGGGGCGCAACCTGGCCCGGGACGGCCGGGTCGCCCTGTGCGTGGACGACGACCGGCCGCCGTTCGACTACGTGGTGGTGCAGGGCGTGGCCGACATCTCGGAGGACCTGGACGAGGTCCGGGACTGGGCGACCCGGATCGCGGCGCGGTACATGGGCGAGGAACGTGCCGAGGAGTTCGGCGCCCGCAACGGCGTTCCGGGGGAACTGCTCGTCCGCGTCGGGATCGGCAGGGTGCTCGCCGAGAAGGCGATCGCGGACTGACCCGACGGGTGGTGACGGCTCAGCTCACGGAGTCGAGCAGCCGGGCGGTGTGCATCCGCCCGGCGTACTCGACGAGCCGGATCAGCACCTCCTTCCCCGAGGCGCGGTCACGGGCGTCGCACAGGACGACGGGGGTGCCCTGGTCGAGATCGAGGGCGCGTGCGACCTCGGGGGCGCTGTGGGTGCGCGCTCCCGGGAAGCAGTTGACGGCCACCACGAACGGGATGTGCCGGTGCTCGAAGTAGTCGACCGCGGGGAAGCAGTCCTCCAGACGGCGGGTGTCGGCGAGGACGACGGCACCCAGGGCGCCTTGGGACAGTTCGTCCCACAGGAACCAGAAGCGGTCCTGACCCGGGGTGCCGAAGAGGTACAGGGAGAGGCCGGAGCGGATGGTGATGCGGCCGAAGTCCATGGCGACGGTCGTCGTGACCTTCCGGTCCACGCCGTCCGTGTCGTCCACCGACCGGCCCGCCTCGCTGAGCAGTTCCTCGGTACGCAGGGGCTTGATCTCGCTGACCGCCCCCACCAGGGTGGTCTTGCCCACGCCGAATCCGCCGGCGACCAGAATCTTCAACGCCAGCAAGGACGTGTCGCCGCCCGTGGCGTCCAAGTGTTCGGAGACCATCGATCACTTCTCTCGGGAGTACGGGAAAACGGTCGACAGGGGAACGGGGAACAGGGGATCGGGCGATCGTCTACAGTGCCCGCAGCCCGTCGATGACCTCGCGCAGGATGCGTTCGTCGGGCAGTCGCGCGGGGGGCACCGGGCGGCTCACGGTCACGCAGCCGACGTCGAGCAGATCGCCGAGGAGCACCCGGACGACGCCCACGGGCAGGTCGCAGCCCGCCGCGAGTTCCGCCACGGACTGGGTCTCCGTACGGCACAGGGCGATGAGGGCGCGGTGTTCCGGGCCGAGCCCCGCGCCGTCGGCTCCCGGGGCGCCCTGGTCGAGGGTGACCAGGGCGATCAGGTCGAAGCGGACTCCGGTGGGTCCGGATCTGGTGCGTCCCCCCGTCACGGCGTACGGGCGGACGAGCGGTCCGGCGTCCATGTCGTACCACTGGCTGCCCGGCCGACAGGGGGCTTCGGTCATGTCCTCGGTCATCTGCTCCTCGGTCATCTGCTCCTCGGTCATCTGCTCCTCGGTCATCTGCTCCTCGGTCATCTGCGCGGGTCGCCTTTCGCCTCAGCCCGCGGCGGGCGGTCGTGCGGAGCGGCGCGGCGGCGCGTGGAGGTGCTCGCCGACGCGCTTGACCAGCCGTGCCATCTCGTACGCGACCAGGCCGAGGTCGGCGGTCACGGCGGTGAGGACGGCGAGGCAGGAGCCCTCGCCCGCGGCGGCCACGAACAGGAAGCCGTCGTCCATCTCCACCATGGTCTGCCGGACACCGCCGGCGCCGAAGTGCCGGCCCGCGCCCTTGGCGAGGCTGTGGAAGCCGGAGGCGACGGCGGCGAGGTGCTCGGCGTCCTCGCGGCCGAGGGCGCTGGAGGCGCCGACGGCGAGGCCGTCGTCGGACAGCACCACGGCGTGCCGGACCTCGCTCACGCGTGTCACCAGGTCGTCCAGCAGCCAGTCGAGTTCGCCGGGCCGCTGGGCCGGTCTCGTGCTCGGGTCCTGAATCACGGGGCTCCTTCGCTGCTGTCGCCGCCCGGTGCGGGAGCCGGGACGACACGTCGGCCGGGTTGCCGTCCGCCTCCGCGCGCCCATCCGTCCCGGTACGCGGCCATCCGGTCCCGTACGAGTTCCGGAGTGCGCCCGTCGTCGCCGCGAGGGTCAGCCGCCGGGGCCGTCTCCTCGGGGCGAGAGTGGCGCAGTTGGGGGGCCAGGTGTGCCTGCCGCACCCGGCGCGGCAGGTCGTCCGACGTGTCGATGTCGTCCGGTGGGTGGTGCGGGCGCAAGGCGGTGACTCCTGGGGGTGGGGGGTCGGCCGCCGCCGGCTCGGCGGCTGCCGGGACAGGAGCGACCAGCGCCGGCCGGTCCGCTGTGGCGGGTACGGCGTCCTGGTTCCGGTCGGCGGCGGGCACGCGCGCGTACGCGTGTTCGGCCGACGGCGGCGCCTCCGCCGGCTCGGGGGCGGATCGTTCCGGCGTACCGCCGTGCAGCAGGGCGGTGGGCAGCAGGACGACCGCCGTGGTGCCGCCGTAGGGCGAGGTGCGCAGGTGGACCTTGACGCCGTGGCGTGCGGCGAGTCTGCTGACCACGAACAGGCCGAGCCGGTCGCTGTCGAACAGGTCGAGGGCCTCGGACTGCGCGATGCGACGGTTGGCCCGGGCGAGGGTCTCCTTGCCCATGCCGAGGCCCCGGTCCTCGACCTCGACGGCGTAGCCGTTGCCGACGGGCTCGCCGGTGACGCGCACGCGCGTGTGCGGGGGCGAGAACTGGGCGGCGTTCTCCACGAGTTCGGCGAGGAGGTGGGTGAGGTCGGCCACGGCCGAGCCGATGACGGCCGCCTCCGGGAGCTGCCGGACCTCCACGCGCGCGTAGTCCTCGACCTCGGAGACGGCGGCGCGGACCACGTCGGTCAGCGGGACGGGCAAGCGCCAGGCCCGGCCGGGGGCGGCTCCGGAGAGGATGATCAGGCTCTCCGCGTGGCGCCGCATGCGGGTGGTGAGGTGGTCCAGCCGGAAGAGGTCGCCCAGCTCGTTCGGGTCGTCCGAGCGGCGTTCCATGCTGTCCAGGAGCCTGAGCTGGCGGTGGACGAGGACCTGGCTGCGGCGGGCGAGGTTGACGAACACTCCGGAGATGCCGCCGGCGAGCTCGGCGCGTTCCGCCGCGGCCCGCAGGGCGGCGCGGTGCACGGTGCCGAGGGCCTCGGCGACCTGGCCGGTCTCGTCCTCGGCGGACGGTCCGGGCGGTGCCTCGGCCTCGATGTCGATCCCCTCTCCGGCGCGTAGTCTCCGCATGGCCTCGGGCAGTTTGCGGCGGGCGATCTCCAGGGCGTCGTTGCGCAGGCCCACCAGGTCCACGACGAGTCCGCGGCCGATGCGCACGGAGATGACGAGCGAGGCGGCGACGGCCACGAGTCCGAGCAGGAGTGCCGCTCCGGCCGGGGTGAGCAGCCCCTGGGTGAAGGGGTCGGCGCGGTCGGCGGCTCGGCGTGCCGCGTCCGCCTCGACGGTCCGCATGCCGGCCTGCACGCGCGCGTGGGCCGTGCTCCAGGTCGTCTCCGGCGCTGCCGAGAGGGCCTTGGCCCCGGGTCCGTGGGCGAGCACCCTCTCCTCGGCGGTGTTCACGGCGGCGTAGGCGCTCCCCGCGGCCAGTTTCCGCCAGGCGGTGCGCTCGGAACCGCCGAGGTCCGCCACGGCCGACTCGGTGAGGGTGCGGCGGGAGGCGACCGCGCCGGTGAACAGCCTCAGGCGCGGTCCGTCCAGGCGCCCGGCCAGGCGCGCACTGCCGAGTACGACGTCCTCCTGCGCCAGGGCCTCGCCCGCGCGGGCGAACTCGAGCAGCACGCGCGCGTCGGAGCCGAGTTCGGCGTCCTGGATGCCGGAGAGCGACCCGCCGACGGCGAAGGCGGCCGCGATCGTCCGCGTGTACCGGCCGTACGTCTGCGCCCAGCCCGCCGTGCCGTCGATTGTCGCGGGCCGCAGGGCGCGCAGTTCCTCGGCCCCGGAGACGAACGCCTCGAGGCGCCGGGCGACGTCGGCGGGCAGGTCCTGGGCGTGGGCGACGGTGCTGTCGTCGTCGAGCCGTAGTGCGGCCACCGCGCGGTCGGTTCGTTCCCCGAGCTGCCGCAGGCCGTCCTGGTGTCCGGCGGTCGGGTCGGTGGCATGGCGTACGGCGGCCGCGCGTTCCGTCTGGAGCGCGGTCACCGCGGTCGCGACCGGAGTGCGGATCTCGGTGTCCACACGGTGTGCCTGGCGCAGTCGGGAGACGTCCTGTGCGGTGCTGACGGTGGCGTACGCCCACAGGGCCAGCAGGGAGACGACGGGCACCATCAGCAGGCAGACGATCCTGGCGCGCACGGTGCGCGGCCGTGTCCGCCGGCGGCCCGCGCGCGTGGGTGAGGTGTCCGCCGGGGTGCCCGGCTCTTCGTCCGGTCCCTCGTCGGCCGGTGGTCCGGCGTGGGCGCGTCGCCCGCGCACGGGGGGCGGCGTCTTCGCGCCGTCCGTGGGGGTCCTCAGGGGTGTACGCATGGCCTCCTCGCTCGGGAGTGGTTCGGGGGCGTGCCGTCCGGGCCCGTCACACGGTGCGGGCCTGTCGGCGGCTTGCGGCGCGCTCCGCCGGCTGCTGCGCGGAGGCGGACGCCGCGTGCTCTCCCGTGGTGGGCGACAGCGCGACGAAGGCCGAGGTCAGGAAGAGGTAGGAGCCGAGGCCGACGGCGAGGGGGAAGACGAACTGCATCGCCGTGGCCCCGGGCAGGGCTTCGCCGGAAGGTGTGACGCGTACGTCCACCGCGAGCATCCCCGTGTAGTGCATGCTGCTGACGGCGGCGCCCATGACGAGCGAGGCGAGGGTGACCGCGACCGGCGACTCGATGTTGAGGGCCGCCCAGAGGGCCGCGGTCGCCGCGACGACAGCGATCACGACGGAGACCGCGACCAGGGCCGGGTCGTAGGTCACGTCGCCGTGCAGTCGGACCGCCGCCATGCCCAGGTAGTGCATGCTCGCCACGCCGAGTCCGGTGGTGAGACCGCCGAGCAGCAACGCGCGCGTGCGGTCGCGGCCGTAGCCGACGGCGAAGACGCCGGCGCAGACGACGAGCATGGCCACGAGGAGGCTGAGCACGGTCAGGGGGACGTCGTAGCGGATGTCGGTGCCGCCGACGCCGAAGCCGAGCATGGCCACGAAGTGCATGGTCCAGATGCCGGTGCCGATCGCGGAGGCCGCCGTGACGAGCCAGTTGCGGCGGGAGCGTCCGGTGGCGCCCAGCGCGCGGACGGTGCAGCGCAGTCCGAGGGCGGCACCGATGCAGGCCATCCCGTACGACAGCACGGGGGTCAGCCAGCCGAAGGTCGCGTGGTCCAGGTGTCCCATGGCTCCGGGACGCTAGTGGGGGCACGGAGGCACAAAGGGGGCGCATTTCGAAAGGTGCCGCAAAATGACGGGGAATTGCGCCGGCCCGATCGGCTCGCGCTCGAACGTGTGCACCGCGATGTCCTCCGTGCCGGTGAGGGATCATGCGGCACATGAGCGACGACCACACACACGTCCAGGAGTTCTTCACGGCGCGCGCGGCGGACTGGGATGGCCGGTTCCCCGACGACGGCCCCGCCTACGCGGCCGCTGTCGCCGAACTCGGTCTGCGGACGGGCGACCGCGTGCTCCACGCGGGCTGCGGCACCGGCCGCGCCCTGAGGCCCCTGCGCGCGGCCGTGGGAGCTTCGGGCGAGGTCGTCGGGATCGATCTGACGCCGGCCATGCTGCAGGCGGCCGTACGGGTGGGACGGGACCGTGACGGGCGGCTGGTGCTCGCCGACGTGGCGGCTCTGCCCCTGGGCTCGGCGGCCTTCGACGCCGTGTTCGGAGCGGGGCTCGTCTCCCACCTGCCCCGCCCGGCGGAGAACCTCCGGGAGTTGGCGCGCGTCGTGCGCCCGGGCGGCACCCTGGCACTGTTCCACCCGATCGGCAGGGCGGCGCTCGCGGCACGCCACGGCCGGCAGACGACCCCGGACGACCTGCGCGCCGAGCCGAATCTCCGCCCGCTGCTGGCCGGCTCCGGGTGGCGCCTGACCTCGTACGTCGACGAGGACACCCGCTTCCTGGCCCTGGCCGTCCGGGAGGCGTGAGGCTCGTGTCCGATCACCGCTTGCAGGGCTTGGGCTCCCGCGGGCTCACCGCCGGGCTCGCCCTGGAGGCGGGCGAAGGCGGGCACGGGGCCCGGGGTCACTGCGTGGCCGAACCGTCGACATGCCGTACCGGGCAGCCGCGCGCGCCGGGCACCGGGCGGGTGCCCAGGTCCTGCAGCCGGTAGCCGTTCGGGTAGCTCTTGATCTCCCAGTTCCGCCGCGCGAAGTGCGGTGCCCGGCGCGGTGGCAGCAGCCGGACGGCGCGTCCACGCGCGCGTACCGCCCGGCGGACCAGGGCGCGGGTGACGGGGGCCGGCGGCGGGTAGCGGAAGGCCTTCAGGAGCGGTTCGTCGAGCAGGGCGAGGGTCGCGGTGCGCAGCGCGGGGGCGAGCGGCCGCGGGTACCAGGAGGCCATCAGGTCGAGTGTGGCGTCCGAGACGCGCCGAGCGCCCTCGTCGAAGGCGAAGTGGGCCTCCTCGTAGGCGTCGAGGCAGCTTTCAAACTCCTCGTACGTCTCGGGGATGTCCTTGATGCCCATGCGCTGTCCGAGGGTGCGGTAGTGGACGGTGGAGGCGACGGTCTCGTGGCGGGAGAGTCTGCGCCATCCGTAGGAGTCGATCCAGCGCTTGGGCATCACGACGAACGTGCAGAGCACGTACCTCATGTCGTCGTTGCCGATGTCGTAGCTGCGGTGCATCTGGTTGATGCGGCGGACGGCCGTACGGCCCTGTTCACTGTCGAAACCGTGCTCCACGACGGCGTCGAGGAGCAGCGAGGTGTCGTCGTAACGCCTCTGTGCGCGGTCCGTGAGTTCCGCCGTGCGCGCCAGCAGGGCGCCGATGCTCGGCACCGCGTACGTGCGGTAGAGAGCCAGCTCCAGGGCTCGGGTGAAGTCCCAGGGGAACTCGTACGCCGCGGTGAGCCGGTAGATCTCGGAGGCCTGCTCGTAGGGGTCCATCGTCCGTATGCGTGCGAGCCGCTCGAAGCGCTTCACCGTGCCGTCCCCCTTCTGCCGTCCTTCTGCCGTCGGAACCACAACTCTAGGGCGCACAGGGGAAGATGAACGCCCGGCAGGGGGAATCACGCAGGGGGAAGGTGGTGGTCTGCATGGTCGACGAGGTGCGCAGGGCGTGGGAGAGGGTGCTCGGTGCGGTGCGCGCACCGGCGCGCGCACGCGGGAAGCGGTCCGGCGGCGGGAGCCGGGGCTCCGGCGGCGGGGCTGCCGACGGGCGGGGGGCGAAAGGCGGTAGGCGGCACAACCTCTTCGAGGCGGCCGCGGTGTACGTGTCGGCCTGCGCGGAGGACGATCAGGACGGCATGGAGGAGGCGGCGGGCTGGGTGTCGCCGGAGGCGCTGTCCTTCGGGGTCAACGAGCTGGCCTGCCGTGCGGTCATCGCGCTCGCGCGGGAGCGCGACGAGTCGCCGCGGACGGTCGCCCGCGCGCTCCTCGGGCTGCCGGCCGCCTGAGCGCCGGGGGCGGCGAATCGGGGAGCTTCGCCTTGTCCGGCCGGAGAACGGCGGCTCCAGGCGTGTCGGGGAGTCGTGACAACCGCGTCGCCGCCGCACTAGGGTGCGCGCGGTTGGACGAACCTGTGGGGAGGCTGAGATGGCCGGGACGGGCGAGGACGCCGTCGCCGCCGAGGACGACGCGCTCTACGTGCTCACGGCGGTGCTGCTGACGCCGGCGCAGTTCCCGAGTGTGCTGGGCGACGACTACCCGGCGGCCTGCGCGGCCCTCGGCCTGGCGCCGCTCGCCGACGGATACGGCCTGGTGCTGGGCCAGGACGGCGGGGGCGCGCGGTGGACGGTCGTCATCGACGACGTGTCGCTGGTGGCCGTGGCCGTCGCGTCGTGGGACTGCGGCATGGAGTACGACCTCTCGCCCGACGAGCGCACGGTGGTCGCCGCCTTGCCGGGCTGGCCCCTGGAGGTGGCCGTCGCGGCTCCGGGCGTGCCCGCCCCGCACGACCCCGCTCCCGAAGGCGAGGAAGGTCCCACGCTGTCCCCACCGGACACGAGCACCTGGGGTCCCGCGCAGCGGCGCCTGGGAGCGGACGAGATAGCCCTCCAGTGGACGCTGTGGCGCGAGCAGATCGACGACGCCGCGTTCACGGCTCGCCGGGAGGCGTCGGGGGACGAGGGACCGGGCGCAAGCGCGAGCACGGGCGGGGGCGGAGAGGCGAGCACAGGCGAGGGCGCGGGGACAGGCGCGGGCGGGGGCGGCGAGGGCGGTCCGACGGGGCACAGCGGCATCCGGCGCGTCCTCGCGGAGGCGCGTGCCTATGTGGACTCACCGCCCCCGCTGGGCCGTGTGCGCTCGTCGTTCGCGCCCGGGGACGCACGCACGCTGCGGGCCGACGGTCCCGGCTGGTCGCTGGTGGCCCGGACCGACGACATCGCGTTCGTACTGCTCGACGACGAGCCCGGCGAGGTGCTTCCCGTCGGCCGGGGCGCCGAACTTCCGGGTCTGCTGGAGGCACTCGACAAGATGGCGGTCCGGCCCAGCTGAGCCGCCGCGCGGAGCCGTGCCGCGGCAACCGTGGCGCCCGCGTGGTGGTGGCTGCCGCACCGCGGATGCGGGAGGGAGCACCGCGAAGGGCGGGGGCCGCGCCCCGGCCCCCGCCTTCTCAGCGACCGAGCTCCTTGCGTGTGACGCGGCGCAGCCTGCGCCGCTGCGAGGGATCCAGCGCCAGGTACGCCGCCGCCGGAACACCCACCACGATCAGCAGTGCCACCCACCAGGGCAGCCAGATCAGCAGTAGAAGCCCGACCGCCACACCTCCTGCGGCGATCTTCGCGTTTCTCGACATGTGTGTCGCCTCCTTCGCGGCCACTGCCGCTCTCTGCTCTGAAAACGGGTCCGCGCGGCGCGCGGTTCCACCGGCACCCCTGAGACGTCCCTGACCTGCACCCCCCAAATGCCCCTGAGAAGGCCTGCTCCCCCGTCATCGAACCACTCTGCCGGGCAAGGCGCGCGTCAGGCCCGGCGGGACCGGTGTAGATCTCGTGCGGCTGCCCGCCCTCCTGGTTCCCGAGTCCGACACCCTGTCCGTCCTCACGCGCGCCCGTGCCGTTCCCGGGCCGTACCGGGCCGTCGCGATCTGGGTGCGGTGGCGATGACCGCGCTGGGGCTCCGGCGGGCTCGGCCTGTAGCTGCCCGGTCTCTGACCGGACGGCCACGACTCCTGGCTCGTGGGTCCGCCGGGGCCGGCCGACGCCGATCGCGTCCGCCGGCTCGCCGCCGCGATGCCGCCGGAGGCGCGCGCAACGCTCCCCGCCGCGCCGGTCCTCGCGGTCGGCCCGGCCCCGCCGCCGGACCGACCAGTGGCCGACGGATGACCGACGCCCGGGCCGACGGTTGGCCGACACCCAGGCCGATGAGTAGCCGACGCCCAGGCCGATGAGTAGCCGACGCCCAGGCCGATGAGTGGCCGACGCCCAGGCCGATGGGTGGCCGACGCACGGCGTTCACCGGGGCGTCGTGCGGCGTTCCGCGGGTGACCCAACCCTGGCGGCTGTCACCGAACATGCCCCTCAGGAGGCCCGATGTCCCCGCACGCCCCCGGCCGGCGCCGCGTCCACCGATCCGTCGCGGCGGGCGTACCGCTCGCGGTGCTCGCCGCTCTCGCCACGGCCGGACCGGCCGCCGCGCACACGCCGTCCGGGGAGGCGTACGTCACCCGGACCGCGACGCTCGGCGACATCCCGCTCGGGACGTTCAGCAACACGCTGCTCACGGGCACGGTGGCCGACGACCGCGGGGTGGACCTCGGCGGCATCGGCAGCGACATCTACCCGGCGGACCGCGCGGGCGAGTTCTGGACGGTCACCGACCGCGGACCCAACGGTCAGATCAAGGTGGACGGGACCAAGCGCCGCACGTTCCCCGTGCCCGGCTTCGACCCGGCGATCGTCCGGATCCGGGTCACGGGCAGCACGGTGAAGGTCCTGGGGGCGATCCCCCTGACCACGTCGTCCGGGAAGCCCGTCACCGGCCTGTCGAACCAGGCGGGGCGGGACGAGGCGCCCTACTCCTACGACGCCGGCACGCCGCTGTCGTACAACCCGAACGGGCTGGACACCGAGGGCATCGTGCGGGCCTCGGACGGGAGTTTCTGGCTCGTCGACGAGTACGGACCGTCGCTGGTGCACGTTTCCGCGCGCGGGAAGGTCCTCACGCGCTATGTGCCCGAGGGGCTGAACCTCGAGGGCGCCGACTACCCGGTCGTGGAGGCACTGCCCGGGGTCCTGCTGAACCGGAAGATCAACCGCGGCTTCGAAGGACTGGCCCAGCTGCCGGGCGGTGACCTCGTGCTGGCGGTGCAGAGCCCGCTGTCGCTGCCGGACGAGGACGCGGGCGAGGACTCGCGCACCGTGCGTCTGCTGCGGTTCTCCCCCCGGAAGAAGGCCGTCACCGGCGAGTACGCGTACCGCTTCGACCCGGTGAACGTGGTCGACCCGAGCGAGGACGACACCTCCGAGCTCAAGATCTCGTCCGTGGTCGCGGTGGGAGGCGATCGGCTGCTGGTCGAGGAGCGCACGGACAAGGCGGCGCGCCTGCACCTGGTGCGGCTGGACCGCGGGGCGAACATCCTGGGCGGCCGCTGGGACGACGAGGCGACCTCGCCCTCGCTCGAGCAGCTCGACGATCCCGCCGCGTCGGGCGTGCCGGTCCTGTCCAAGCGGCTCGTCGTCGACCTGGGCACGGTCGCCGGGGTGCCCGGGAAGATCGAGGGCGTCGCGCGCGTGGACCGCGACACACTCGCCCTGATCAATGACAACGACTTCGGGATGACGGACGGCGCCGAGGCGTTCGACGCGCAGGGCCGGCTGGTCGACAGCGGCGTCGAGACGACGGTGACGTACGTACGGCTGCCGCGGGGCCTGTGACGCCGGGCGGTCGGTCCACGGCCTCGGGGACGCGTCATGCGGCACACACACGCGCGTGAGGATCATCTTCGCTCGTGCGAGTGCGTCTGCGAGAGGGTTCGAACCATCTGCGGGTGAGGACCCCTCACGCCGGTGTGTCGCGCGACGGCCCTGTCACGGCAGCAGTTCGTCCAGGGACGGCAGGAGCGACTCGAGGTCACTGGGCACTTCGGTGGGCAGTGCGGTCGGCAGCTCCGTCGGCCACGCGGTCGGCAACTCCGTCGGCAACTCGGTCGGCAGTCCGCTGGGCAGCCGGGTCGGCAGGTCGCTGGGGAACCCGCTGGGCAGCTCGGTCGGGAGGCTGAGGGACGGCTCGGGAGAGGAGCTGGTGCCCGAAGGCGGGTTCTCGTCCGGCGAGTCGTCGCCTCCCGTGGCCATCAGCACCACGGCGACCACGGCAACGGCGGCGGCCAGCAGCGCGAGCACCACGAAGAGGGTCTTCCCGCGCCTCCCGGAGCCGCCGGGCGGGCCTGTCGGCGACGAGGGCGGAGGAGGAGGCCAACCGCCCCCTCCCGTGCCGTGACCGGGGCCGGAGCCCGAGGGAGGCGGTCCGAAGCCGCCCGGAGGCGGCGTGTCATCCGGCGGTCCGGGCGGCTGGGGCGGTACGGGCGGCATGGCCATGGTGTCCAGCGTCGCCCGTGACCGCCCAGGGCGCGACCCTCTTACGGGACTTGATACGCCTTCATGCCCTGGAGCGCACGATTCCGGCGTATCCGATGAAGGGACCGCCACCATGACGGCATGCGGTCGCAGTCGCAGTCGCGGCAGAGTCCGACGTCGAGGTCGAGGTACGTACAAGAGCCACCGCACGCACGAGCGCCGGCGGGGGCGTACCACCGCCGGGGCGTACGCCCGCGTGAGTGCCGGGACCGCCTCCGAGCTCGCGTGGGTGCGGTCGGAGACGGGCCCGGGCCTCACGCCCACGCGCGCGTGCGGTCAGCCCCGGGCGCCGAGAAGGTGGTCCATGGCCAGCTGGTCCAGGCGCTCGAAGGCCATGCCACGGGCGGCGGCCGCATCGACGTCGAAGTCCTCGAACGCGGAGCGGTCGGCCAGCAGTGCCTGCAGGCCGTCGGCGGCGGTGGGCTGGGCCAGCTGGTCCAGGCGGGCGTCGCGCAGGGCCTGCTGGACCTCGGGGTCGTTGCGGAAGGCGGCCGCGCGCTCCTTGAGGATCAGGTAGTTGCGCATGCAGCCCGCGGCCGACGCCCACACGCCGTCCAGGTCCTCGGTGCGCGGCGGCTTGAAGTCGAAGTGCTTCGGGCCCTCGTAACCGGCGCTCTCCAGCAGGTCGACCAGCCAGAACGCGGAGCGCAGGTCGCCGGCGCCGAAGCGCAGGTCCTGGTCGTACTTGATGCCGGACTGGCCGTTGAGGTCGATGTGGAAGAGCTTGCCCGCCCACAGCGCCTGGGCGATGCCGTGCGGGAAGTTCAGGCCCGCCATCTGCTCGTGGCCGACCTCCGGGTTCACGCCGTACAGCTCCGGGCGCTCCAGGCGCTCGATGAACGCCAGGGCGTGGCCGACGGTGGGCAGCAGGATGTCGCCGCGCGGCTCGTTCGGCTTGGGCTCGATGGCGAAGCGCAGGTCGTAGCCCTGGGAGGTGACGTACTCGCCGAGGAGGTCGAAGGCCTCCTTCATGCGGTCGAGGGCGACGCGCACGTCCTTGGCGGCACCGGACTCCGCGCCCTCACGGCCGCCCCAGGCCACGTAGGTCTTGGCGCCGAGCTCGGCGGCGAGGTCGATGTTGCGGATCGTCTTGCGCAGGGCGTAGCGGCGCACGTCGCGGTCGTTGGCGGTGAACGCGCCGTCCTTGAAGACGGGGTGGGTGAAGAGGTTGGTGGTGGCCATCGGCACGGTCATGCCGGTGGTGTCCAGCGCCTGGCGGAAGCGCTTGATGTGCTCCTCGCGCTCACTGTCGGACGACCCGAAGGGGATCAGGTCGTCGTCGTGGAAGGTCACGCCGTAGGCGCCCAGTTCGGCCAGGCGCTGCACCGTCTCGACCGGGTCCAGGGCGCGCCGCGTGGCGTCGCCGAACGGGTCCCGTCCCTGCCAGCCGACGGTCCACAGGCCGAAGGTGAACCTGTCGTCGGGGGTGGGCTGGTAGCTCATGCCACGGCTCCTTGCTTGAAGACTGTCTTGCCGACTATTTCGTCATGGCCGTTTACAAATTAGTATGCGGACGCATCTCTGGGAAGACAGATCCCGCAGAGCCGCGGAAAAACTTGAGGAGAGCCCGATGTCAGCAGCCGAGGGTCCGCTCGTCGTCGGCGTGGACACGTCCACCCAGTCCACCAAGGCACTGGTCGTCGACGCGGCCACCGGCCAGGTCGTCGCGAGCGGCCAGGCGCCGCACACGGTGTCCTCCGGCGCCGGCCGGGAGAGCGACCCGCGCCAGTGGTGGGACGCGCTGTGCGAGGCGCTGCGCCAGTGCGGTGACGCGGCACACGAGGCCGCCGCGGTGTCGATCGGCGGACAGCAGCACGGGCTGGTGACGCTGGACGGGCGAGGTGAGCCGGTGCGTCCGGCGCTGCTGTGGAACGACGTGCGCTCGGCCCCGCAGGCCCGTCGGCTGACCGAGGAGCTGGGCGGCGCCACGTTCTGGGCGGAGCGCACCGGGTCGGTCCCGGCCGCCTCGTTCACGGTGACGAAGTGGGCCTGGCTCGCCGAGAACGAGCCGGAGGCCCTGCGCGCCACGAAGGCCGTCCGCCTCCCCCACGACTACCTCACCGAGCGTCTCACGGGCGAGGGCACCACCGACCGCGGCGACGCCTCCGGCACCGGCTGGTGGGCGTCCGGGACCGAGGCGTACGACGAGGAGATCCTCGCCCACGTGGGCCTCGACCCGGCACTGCTGCCGCGCGTGGTGCGGCCCGGCGAGGTGGCGGGTACGGTGCGCGACAGCCACGGCCTGCCGTTCTCCAAGGGCACCCTGGTCGCCCCGGGCACCGGTGACAACGCCGCGGCCGCGCTGGGCCTCGGTCTGCGCCCCGGCACTCCGGTGCTGAGCCTCGGCACCTCGGGCACGGTGTACGCGGTGGCGAAGCGGCGCCCCGCCGACCCGACCGGAACCGTGGCGGGCTTCGCCGACGCCCACGGCGACTGGCTTCCCCTGGCCTGCACGCTGAACTGCACGCTCGCCGTCGACCGTGTCGCGGCCCTGCTGGGCCTGGACCGGGAGGCCGTGGAGCCCGCCGCGGAGCTCACGCTCCTCCCCTACCTGGACGGCGAGCGCACCCCGAACCTGCCGAACGCCTCCGGCCTCCTGCACGGCCTGCGCCACGACACCACCGCCGGGCAGCTGCTCCAGGCCGCCTACGACGGCGCGGTCCACTCCCTGCTCGGCGCGCTCGACCTCGTCCTCGACGAGGACGCGGACCGTTCCGCCCCCCTGCTGCTGATCGGCGGCGGCGCCCGCGGCACGGCCTGGCAGCAGACGGTACGGCGGCTGTCGGGGCGGCCGGTGCAGATCCCCGAGGCCAAGGAGCTCGTCGCGCTGGGCGCGGCGGCGCAGGCGGCCGGGCTGCTGACCGGCGAGGACCCGGCGGCCGTCGCCCGGCGCTGGAACACGGCGAAGGGCCCGGTGCTGGACGCCGTGGAGCGGGACCAGGCGACGCTGGCCAGGATCGCCGGGGTACTCTCCGACGCGGCCCCGCTGCTGGAGCGGGCCACGGACACCCACTGAGAGTCGACCGACGGCATGACCGCACCGCTGCACGAGGCGCGCCCGGCCGGACCGGGGCGTGCGCTGCCCGACACCCAGCAGGGCATGCGCCGCCGCAACCTGGCCCGGGTGATGCACGCCGTCAGCGCCGAGGGACCGCTCTCACGGGCGGCGGTCGCCTCGCACATCGGCCTGACCCGGGCGGCGGTGTCGACCCTCGTCGACGAACTCATACGCTCCGGCCTGCTGGAGGAACTGGGCCCCGAGCGGCCCGGCCGGGTGGGCCGGCCGGGGTCGGCGCTCGCCGTCAGCGGGCGCGGCCCGGCGGGCATCGGCGCCGAGATCGGCGTCGACCACCTCGCGGTCTGCGCCGTGGACCTGCGCGGTGAGGTGCGGGTGCGCGCCGAACGGCAGGGCACGAACCGGGGCCGCCCGCCCGGGCCGGTCGTCGAGGAACTCGCCCGGCTGGTGCGCGAGGTCGCCGCGGAGGCGGAGGGTGAGGGGCTGTGGCCGGCCGGACTCGCCGTCGCCGTTCCCGGCCTGGTGGCCCGCGACGCCCACACCGTCGTCCGCGCCCCCAACCTGGGCTGGCAGGACGTCGACCTCGGCGCGCTGCTGCCCGGGGAGTTCCCGCTGGCCGTGGACAACGAGGCCAACTTCGGCGGACTGGCCGAACTCTGGCTGCGGTCCGGCACCCCGCGCGATTTCCTGCACGTGTCGGCCGAGATCGGCATCGGCGCGGCACTCGTCGTGGACGGCAGTCTGCTGCGCGGCACCCGCGGCTTCGCCGGCGAGCTCGGCCACGTCCCGGTCCATCCCGACGGGCCCCGGTGCGTGTGCGGCGGACGCGGCTGCCTGGAGCAGTACGCCGGCGAGGAGGCGGTCCTGCGCGCGGCCGGCCTCACGCCGGGCGAGGGCCGGGTCGGCCTGCTGGCCGGCCGCGCGGCCGACGGCGACGAGGACGTACGACGGGCCCTGCGCGAGGCGGGAACAGCCCTCGGTATCGCCCTGACCGGGGCGCTCAATCTGCTGGACCCCGAGAGTGTCGTGCTCGGCGGTGCTCTGTCCGGCCTCGCGCCGTGGCTGCTGCCGTCCCTGGAGGCCGAACTCGCCCGCCGCACGGCGGGCCCGCCCTGCCCGGTGTCCGTGTCACGACTGGGCCCCGAGGGTCCGCTGCTCGGGGCGGCGCACTCCGTGGTGCGGGCCGTGCTGGACGATCCGGCGGCGGTGGCGGGGCGAGGCTGAGCCCCGCCGTTCCCAGGCGCCTCGCCGTTCCCCGACGCCCGGCCGCTCCCCCCACCCGGCCGTTCCCCGACGCCCCGCCGTTCCCAGGCGCCTCGCCGCTCCCCGGCGCCTCGCGCCCCCCGACGCCCCGCCGCTCCCCGCCTCGCCGCTCCCGACGCCCCGCCGTTCCCCGACGCCTCTCCGCTCCCCCACGCCCGGCCGGTGAACGCGCGTGACGTCGGCGGCGCCCGTGGCTCGGATCCGCAGCACCCGCACGGCCGCCGCGACCGGAACTCCCCATTCGGGTGAGCGAGTTGTCCACAGTTCCGCGCTCGTCCACCGAACCCCGCGGTTGCGTCCTGCGTCCCGGCCGGTCGCCGTAACGTGATGCACGCGAGCGCAGCCCGGGTCTCCCCCCGCGTCACACCGGGCCCCGCCGCGCAACCGTCCACGCCCGCGTCCTCGTCCCCGCCTCCACCAGCCGTCCCCGGAACGGAGCCGTGCAGCATGACCGACTTCAGCGTCACGACCGCCTCATGGAGCATGACCGCGCGGTCCGAACGAGCTCCGGCCGCCCCGGCGTTCGGCGGCTCGCCACAGCGGACACCGACTCGTGGCCATGCCGCGCACCGGCCGCGTCGCCCGGCTCCTATCACACCCGCGACACCCCTCACAACCCGCATAGGGACAAAAGCACGCAACCCCGACGGTCGAGTCCTCGTTGGCACACCATGTGCGACACCACCCACACCTGCGTGGCCAAGCTCCGCAAGCACGGGTTGCCGGCACGCGAGACGGGCCGCGGACCACACGCGCGACGGCGGGATACCGCGGCTCCGCTGACGAAGGCCGCGGCAACACCTCGCGGCTGAGGCCCCGAGACCCGCCGGTATCGCACCCCGAACGCTCTCCCGCTCCCCTCGAAAGGCATCACCCCGTGGAACGAGCAAGACTCCTGTCCGGCAGGCGACGGATCCTGAAGGGCGCCGTCCTCGCGGCCGTCCCCTACGCCCTGCTGCCGGACGCCCGGGCCGGCGCCCAGGACGTGACCGTCGACTACGCCTCAGCCCAGTGGCAGCCCGCGACCCCTTCCAACTACACCGCGTCGAACCGCCCCGCCGCCCACACCGTCGACCGCGTCGTCGTCCACGTCACACAGACCACCTACTCCCAGACTCTCGCCGTCTTCCAGAACCCGAAGAAGAAGGTGTCCGCGCACTACGTCGTCCGTTCCGCCGACGGCAAGGTGGCGCAGTGCGTGCGCGAGACCGACATCGCCTGGCACGCGGGCAACTGGGAGTTCAACACGCGCAGCATCGGCATCGAGCACGAGGGCTGGGTGGACCAGCCGTCCTACTTCACCGACGCGTTGTACGAGCGGTCCGCCCGGCTGACGTCCTCCGTCTGCGACCGCTACGGCATCCCGAAGGACCGCACCCACATCATCGGCCACTACGAGGTGCCCGGGACGGACCATACGGATCCGGGTCGCCACTGGGACTGGGAGCGCTACCTGAGACTCGTCGCCTCGGTCCGGCCGTAGCGGCGCGACGGGCGGACGCGTCTCGTCGCCTTCGGCGCGACCCCGGTCCGAACGGTTGTCGGCGCGCACCCCCGGAGTGACGATGTCCCCAGTCGCATCGCCCACCGGGAGGCCGAGTTGACCGATCCCTGGGTGGCCCTGGAGCCGGGGGCCGACCCTGCCGAGCGCGTACGGGCACTGCGGCGGGCGCACGAGACGTTCACCGCCGCCGGCACGGTGCCGCGGCCGGTGCGGGCCGTGGTGGCCGCCTCGTGGCGGCGTTCGGCACGGGCGGGCGTCGGGCCCGACGGCACCGCGAGTGTCGAGCTGACGGACGGCGATCTCGGCGCCTACCGGGCCGAGCATCCGCTGGCACGCGTGATGCCGCTGTTCCGTGAACTCCTGGGTCCGTTCGCCGCCGACGGGGAGCATCTCGTCGCCGTGTGCGACGCGCACGGCAGACTCCTGTGGGTCGAGGGTCATCCGGCGACGCGGCGGAGGGCGGGGCGGATGAACTTCGTGCCGGGTGCGCGGTGGGCGGAGAGCGCGGTCGGGACGAACGCGCCGGGCACGGCGGTCGCCGTGGACCGGCCGGTGCAGGTGTTCGCGGCCGAGCACTTCATCCGGCGGGTGCAACCGTGGACGTGCGCGGCGGCCCCCGTGCACGATCCGCGGACCGGGCGGGTGCTGGGTGCGGTGGACATCACCGGTGGGGACCGGCTCGCCCATCCGCACAGCCTGGGCTTCGTCCAGGCGGTCGCCCGGGCGGCCGAGTCCCATCTCGCGCTGCTCGCCCCCGAGCCGGCGGACGCAGCCCCGCCCGTACTGACCGTGCTGGGGCGGGACGAGGCGTGTCTGACCATGGACGGCCGCCGGCTCCGGCTCAGCCGGCGGCACAGCGAGATCCTCGTCCTGCTGGCCCGCCACCCGGAGGGCCTGACCGGCGACGAGTTGTCGTGCGCGCTGTACGAGAACGAGTCGGTGACGCCGGTGACGCTGCGCGCCGAACTCGCCCGGCTGCGCGGGGTGCTGGGGCCGGGACTGCTGGCCTCGCGTCCCTACCGGCTCACCGTTCCCGTCGAGACGGACGTGTCCGCCGTCGAACGCCGGCTGGCGTCCGGCGCGGTCACGGCGGCGGCGTCGGCCTACACCGGACCCCTGCTGCCGGCGTCGCGGGCACCGGCGGTGGTGCGGCTCAGGCACCGCACGGCCGACGCGCTGCGCGCCGCGCTGATCGCGCGCGCCGACCCGGACCTGCTGGCGGACTGGGCGCACGCGCCGTGGGGCGAGGACGACCTCGACGTGTGGCGGGCGCTGGCGGCGACCCGCCCGACGGCGTCGGTCCGGGCCCGCCTGAGGGCCCTGGAGTCGGAGCTGGCGGTACCACAGGGACGGACGGGCCGCGACGGCCCGGCATCCACTGGTCCGGCCCTCTGACGGCAGACCGCCCCCGCAGCAGCAGTCCGCCGCGTCCTGGTGGTGTGAGCGCACAGGTTCGCCGGGTCGGGTCAGGGCCGCAGCGGTGAGGGGCGTCCTCCCCGGCGGATGCCCCAGACGCGTCGGATGCGGGCGTGTTCTCCGCGTTCGACGGCCACCGCCGGCGGATGTCGGTGCCCTCGTGGGCGCAGAGGGCGGCCAGGATGACGGAGGTCGGTGCGCCGTCGGGCGGTCGAACCACCTCGGCCCAGCCACCCCGGCCCAGCCACCCCGGCCCAGCCACCCCGGCCCAGCCACCTCGGCCCAGCCGTCGGCGCAACGTCCTCGCAACGTCCGCTTCCCTAGCCTCCGGCGGAGAGCTGTCCAATGGCGGGCAGCACTGCTCAGGGAGGCAGGCACCATGACCCGTTACGCGGCGCCCGGTACCAAGGGCGCGATCGTCTCCTACCAGAACCGCTACGACCACTTCATCGGCGGCGAGTACGTGCCGCCGCTCCGGGGCCGGTACTTCGAGAACCCGTCGCCGGTGAACGGGTTGCCGTTCACGGAGGTGGCCCGCGGTTCGGCCGAGGACGTGGAGCGGGCGCTGGACGCGGCGCACGCGGCCGCACCGGGCTGGGGCAGGATGTCGACGACCGAGCGCTCCGACATCCTGCTCAAGATCGCCGACCGTATGGAGGCGCATCTGGAGCCCCTGGCCGTCGCGGAGAGCTGGGAGAACGGCAAGCCGGTCCGTGAGACGCTGGCGGCGGACATCCCGCTGGCCATCGACCACTTCCGGTACTTCGCCGGAGCGGTCCGCGCGCAGGAGGGGACGCTCAGCGAGGTCGACGGCGACACGGTGGCGTACCACTTCCACGAACCGCTCGGTGTCGTCGCGCAGATCATCCCGTGGAACTTCCCGGTCCTGATGGCCGCGTGGAAGCTGGCGCCGGCTCTCGCGGCGGGCAACGCGGTCGTCATCAAGCCCGCCGAGCAGACGCCGGTGTCGTTGCACTACTGGATGAGCCTGATCGCGGACCTGTTGCCGCCCGGGGTCGTGAACATCGTCAACGGCTTCGGCGAGGAGGCGGGCAAACCGCTCGCGTCCAGCCCGCGCGTGGCGAAGGTGGCGTTCACCGGGGAGACCTCCACAGGCCGGCTGATCATGCGGTACGCCGCGGAGAACCTGAAGCCGGTCACGCTGGAACTGGGCGGCAAGTCGCCGAACATCTTCTTCGACGACGTGTGGGAGAAGGACGACGACCTGCGCGACAAGGCCCTCGAAGGCTTCACGATGTTCGCGCTGAACCAGGGCGAGGTGTGCACCTGCCCGTCCCGCGGCCTGATCCAGCGCGGCAACTACCCCGACTTCCTGGCCGCGGCCGTCGCCCGCACCGAGCTGATCAAACCCGGGCACCCCCTCGACACCGACACGATGATCGGCGCCCAGGCCTCCGACGACCAGCTCAAGAAGATCCTCTCCTACATCGACATCGGCCGGCAGGAGGGCGCCAGGATCCTCACCGGCGGGGAACGAGCGGAGTACGACGGCGAGTTGAAGGGCGGGTACTACATCCAGCCGACCGTCTTCGAGGGCGACAACCGCATGCGGATCTTCCAGGAGGAGATCTTCGGACCGGTCGTCTCGGTGGCCTCGTTCGACGACTTCGACGACGCCATCAAGATCGCCAACGACACGTCGTACGGCCTCGGGGCCGGGGTCTGGACGCGGGACATCAACACGGCGTACCGCGCCGGCCGTGCGATCCAGGCCGGCCGCGTCTGGACCAACTGCTACCACGCCTACCCGGCCCACGCGGCGTTCGGCGGATACAAGCAGTCCGGGATCGGCCGGGAGACGCACAAGATGATGCTGGAGCACTACCAGCAGACGAAGAATCTGCTGGTGTCATACTCGCCGAAGAAGCTCGGCTTCTTCTAGAGGCACGAGGAAAGGCGCCTGACCTGGGTTTTCACCCGTCAGGCGCCCTTCGTGCAACCCGCTCTCGACCGGGCCCGGCTTGCGCGCTAACTCCCAATTCCTCCCACGACTGCACCCCTCCTGACCAGTGCTTCCGGACCAGTCACGGACCAAACCCCGGTTCAGCCCTCGGGTACATCTGAACCGTTCCGGGTTCGGTAGAGATCTCAGACGTTGGGTGTGACCTGGAGTTTTATGGTTGCGAGGTAGTGGTTGTTCTCGTATTCGACCGGTGGGACGTGGCCTATCTCACCGTGGAGTCGCCGGTGGTTGTACCAGTCGACGTACTCGGCGGTGGCGAGCTCGACGTCGGACAGCGTCTTCCATGGCCGCCGGGGCTTGATCAGTTCGGTCTTGAACAGGCCGATCGTGCTCTCCATCAGGGCGTTGTCGTAGGCGTCGCCCACCGATCCGATGGAGGCGGCGATGCCGGCGGCCTCCAGGTGGTCGGCGAGCCGGAAACTCGTGTACTGCGACCCGGCGTCCGAGTGGTGTATCAACTCGCCTGGCTGAACGGGGTGTTGGTCGCGGTCGCGTTGCCACAGTGCCATCTCCAGGGCGTCCAGCACGAAGACCGTTTCCTTCACGGTGGCTGCGGACCAGCCGACGATCCGGCGGGAGAAGGTGTCCACGACGAAGGCGACGTAGACGACGCCGGCCCAGGTCTTCACGTGGGTGAAGTCCGCGACCCGGCACCGGTTCGGGGCGCCGGCGACGAAGTCGCGGTCGACGAGGTCCGGTGCCCGGTCGGTCTGACCGCCGGGCAGCGTGGTGATCACGCGCCGGC
>NZ_JBHWKO010000056.1:40544-42630 GCF_042731035.1 Streptomyces sp. NPDC059895 | reverse complement strand
TCGTCTCCCTGGAGCACTTCGGTGCCTCGGCCGACGGCAAGGTCCTCTTCCGCGAGTACGGCTTCACCGCCGAGAACGTGGCCGCCCAGGCCCGGACGTCGCTTGTGCCGCGCTCTCGGTGACCGAGGCCTCACCAGAACTGCCGGAGGTTGAAGCTCCTCGAGGAGACGTGGCTCGCGGGCTCGGTCGAACTCCTGGCGTACAGCAGCGGCATCGCCGTCCCGGTCGAGCCGTACGCGGCGCTCCACGCGAGCCACTGGTACGCGTCCCATCCCCGCTCCACGCCGATTCCCACGCCACCTTTCCGCAAGGTGGTCAGGGCCAGGCGATGCTGGAAGGCGACATCGTAACGAGCCCGGACCTCGAGCGATTGCCGCTGATGCCGGTCGAACCAGTGGAGCGCCGACACACCGCGCTCACTGGGATCCTCGGAGTTCTTGTGAAGCCTGAGCAGACGGTCGAGGTCGAGTGGCTCGTTCCGCATGAACCGCGCCATCTTTCCCTTCGCCTCCTCGACGGCCGAGTCCAGCGTCCCCCCGGTGCTCCATCGCGGGTCGGTGGGCGCACCGGACCAGTCCGGGCCGAACACCTCCGCCATGTCACGCTCGACCACGTCACTGAAGGGATCGAGCGGCGAGAACCTGAACTCCGTGGGGGTTGACGCTGCTCATCTCGGCGTACACCGGGATGGGCTGCGGCCGCCCGGCAGGCACGCCGCACGTCGGCCGCGCTGCCGCACCGGTAGACCGGGTCGAGGGGCGCACCGGTGCGGGCGTCGAGGGCTCGGACCTCGGTGCCGGCACCGGTGACCCGTTCACCGGCGATGAACATCGCCCCCGTCAGGTCGGTCGCAGGCGGGTGAGCCGTGCGGTGGGGGGTGGCGGCGCTCATGTGCGGAGCCTTCTTCCTGGGGCGGCCGAAGTGCGTGTCGCGTCAGGCGGTGGTGGCGTGTCCTCTCAGGCGGTGGTGGCTTTTCATGTCAGGCCGTGGTGGCGGGCAGCTTGGCGATCAGCGCCGAGAGCTCGTCGAGTTCCTGCGGGGTCAGGTCGGTGAGCGGGGGCCGGACCGGGCCCGCGCTGTGGCCGGTGGCGGTCATGCCGGCCTTGACGATGCTGACCGCGTAGCCGGCCTGGCGGTTGCGGATCTCGGTGTAGGGGAGCACGAAGTCCGACAGCATCCGGGTGACGTCCGCCTGCCGGCGCTCGCGTACGGCGGTGTAGAAGGTGAGGGCGAACTCGGGCAGGAAGTTGAAGATGGCCGAGGAGTAGGTCGTCACACCGAGCTGGAGGTAGGGCAGGGCGAACGTCTCGGCCGTGGGCAGCCCGCCGACGTAGGTCAGGCGCTCGCCGAGGCGGGCGTGGATACGGGTCATGGTGTCGATGTCGCCGACGCCGTCCTTGTATCCGATCAGGTTGGGGCAGCTGTCGGCGAGGCGGGCGACGGTGTCGGCGGAGTAGATGGCGTTGGCGCGGCTGTAGATGACGACGCCGAGGGACGTGGAGCGGCAGACCGCTTCGACGTGTCGGGCCAGGCCCTCCTGGCCGGCTTCGGTGAGGTAGGGCGGGAAGAGCAGGATGCCGTCGGCGCCGGCGCGTTCGGCGGCGGCGGCGAACTCGATCGCGGTGGCGGTGCCGTAGCCGACCGGGGCCAGGATCGGGGTGCCCTCGGGAGCGCTGCCGGCGGCGGCCGCGACGACGCGTTCGACCTCGGTGGGGGTGAGGGAGAAGAACTCGCCCGTCCCGCCGGCGGCGAAGAGGCCGCCGACGTCGTACTTGGCCAGGCGGACGATGTTCTCGCGGTAGGCCTCCTCGTCGAAGGAGAGGTCGTCGCGGAAGTGGGTCACGGGGAAGGACAGCAGGCCGGAGCCGATACGGCGGCCGAGTTCGGCCGGGGTGAAGGACGTCATGGGAGTGCTCCTGAAGGTCGGGGCGGTGCGGGTGGTGAGGGTGTGGCGGTGTGGCGGTGCTGTGGCCGTCGGCCGGAGGGGGGCGGGAGTGTGGTGTCGGCGCCGGCCCCCCCGCGGTGCCGTGTAGAACCAGCCCCCCCCCCAAACCGGGGTGGGCCCCCCCGCCGCAGGTTGGGGGCC
>NZ_JBHWKO010000056.1:0-40534 GCF_042731035.1 Streptomyces sp. NPDC059895 | reverse complement strand
CCGCCCCCCGCCCGCGGCCGCGCGCGCGGCGCCGGCGGGGGCAGCGCGGCTGCCCGGAGAGCTCGCGCCGCGCCCGGGACCGGGGGGTGGCCGCCGCGGCGGATGGTGGGCGGCCGGCGGAGAGGGGTGCGTCAGGGGCGGGTGCCGGCCTCGTGCTCGGCGACGGTCCAGGCGCGGGCCTGGTCGCTGAGGGTGAAGCCGAGGCCGGGCCGGGAGGAGACGTGCATGCGGCCGTCGCGGATCTCCAGGCGCTCGTTGAACAGGGGCTCCAGCCAGTCGAAGTGCTCCACCCACGGCTCGATCGGGTAGGCGGCGGCCAGGTGGAGGTGGATCTCCATGGCGAAGTGGGGCGCGAGCTGGAGCTGGTGGTGCTCGGCGAGGGCGGCGAGCTTGAGGAACTGGGTGATGCCGCCGATGCGCGGGGCGTCGGGCTGGATGACGTCCGCGGCGCCGTGGCGGATCAGCTCGACGTGCTCGGCGACGCTGGCGAGCATCTCGCCGGTGGCGACGGGGGTGTCGAGGGAGGCGGCGAGCGCGGCGTGGCCCTGGGCGTCGTAGGCGTCGAGGGGCTCCTCGATCCAGACCAGGCCGAACTTCTCCAGCGCGCGGCCCATGCGCTGGGCGGTGGGCCGGTCCCACTGCTGGTTGGCGTCGACCATGAGCGGCACGTCGTCACCGATGTGCTCGCGCACCGCGGTGAGGCGGGCCAGGTCGTACTTGCCGTCGGGGTGCCCGACCTTGATCTTGATCCCGCCGATGCCGCTGGCCAGGGAGGCGGTGGCGTTGTCGAGGACCTGCTCGGTCGGGGTGTGCAGGAAGCCGCCGGAGGTGTTGTAGCAGCGCACCGAGTCGCGGTGGGCGCCCAGCAGCTTGGCCAGCGGCAGGCCGGCGCGCTTGGCCTTGAGGTCCCACAGGGCGACGTCGAAGGCGGCGATCGCCTGGGTGGCGAGACCGCTGCGGCCCACGGAGGCGCCGGCCCACACCAGCTTGGTCCAGATCTTCCCGATGTCGCTGGGGTCCTCGCCGATCAGGTTCTCGGCGATCTCCTTGGCGTGGGCGAACTGGCCGGGACCGCCGGCCCGCTTGGAGTAGCTGAAGCCGACGCCCTCGTGCCCCTGCTCGGTCGCGAGCTCCACGAAGAGGAACGCCACCTCGGTCATCGGCTTCTGCCGGCCGGTGAAGACCTTCGCGTCACTGATCGGGGTGGCCAGCGGGAGGGTCACTGAGGACAGGCGCAGCCAGGCGATCCGGTCGAGCGTCGCCTCGCCTTCGGCGTGCGCGGCCTGCGGCGTCGTGTTCATCGTGCTCACCACTTCGAGTCCCTGGGGTTGAGGCGATCGGTGCGGGGCCCGACCGCGGCCGGGCTCGGCACCGCGTCTCCCACGGGAGCATGGGCGGGCAGGGTGCGGCGGCTGTCGGGGCCGGACAGACGGCGCCTCACATGTGTACGGGGGAGAACGGTCCGGGAGGCGCCTCGACGATCTCGGTGAGGCTGAACCATGGGGTGCGTGCTCCAAGTGCGCTACGGCCTCCTCCACGCGGGGTGCGGCCGAGGCGCGGGCGGGGGTCGCCGTCTGTCGAGATCAGACGCTACGGTCGCCAATGATTCACGTCCAACATAGATTTTGGATGTCGCGATACCTGGAGAGCATCAATGTTCACCCTTGCCCAGCTGACGAGCTTTGTGGCCGTCGCCGAAGAACTGCACTTCACCCGTGCTGCGGAGCGGCTGAACATGACGCAGCCGCCGCTGAGCCGGCAGATCCAACTGCTGGAGAGCGAACTGCGGGTGCACCTGCTGGACCGCACCAACCGCACGGTGCGGCTCACCCCCGCCGGCCGGGCCTTCCTGGTCGAGGCCCGCCGCATCCTGCGCCAGTCCGAGCACGCCACCCTCGCCGTGCGCCGGGTCTCCACCGGTGAGGCGGGGGCGATCGCCGTCGGGTTCACGGCCGCCAGCGCCTACTCCGCCCTCGGCGGCCTTCTGCAGACCGCGCGGTCGGCGCTGCCGGGGGTGGAGATCCTGTTGCAGGAACTCGTCACCAGAGACCAGCTCAAAGCGCTCGGCGAGGGTTCGCTCGACCTCGGGCTGATCCGGCCCTCGGCCACCGGAGCGGACCTGGCCTCGCGCCCGGCCGTACGGGAGGGGCTGCTGGCGGCCCTGCCCGTGCAGCATCCGCTGGCCGCCGGGGCGGGGCCGATGCGGGTCGAGGACCTCGCGGGCGAGGACTTCCTGATGTACTCGCCCATCGAGGCCCGCTACTTCCACGAACTGCTGGTCAGCATCTTCCGGGCGGCGGACGTCCGGCCCGTCTTCACCCAGTACCTCACCCAGGTCCACAGCATCCTGGCCCTGGTCAACGGCGGCTGGGGCATCGCTCTCGTCCCCGAGGCCGCCGCACAGATGCGCTACGGCGGGATCGTCTTCCGGCCCGTGGATCTGTCGGACCCGCATCCGGTCGAACTGAACTTCGTTTGGCGCAAAAACAACGACAATCCGGCTCTGGACGCGCTGCTGCCCCACTTGTGACATCCGCCCGGCACGCTCATGTCACATGACTGTCATACAGGGAAGGTATCGCAAGCAACAAAATTCGACATAGACGTGAATCGGAACCATCTCTACGGTCAACTCAGCCACCGGTTCGGTGGCTCGGACCGCACGCGGCACCGCTGCCGTATCCCCCGGGTCTAGGAGATTGACCATGACGGTTCTCGGCCGGCAGGACGAGCCGGCGACCGCCGGCCCCGAGCCGCCCCCGGCACGGCCCGGCTCGGGCGACGGTTTCGGCCAGGTGCTGCGACCCCACGGCGGACCGCGCCGGGCGATCGCCCCTCCGGTGTCCCCGGCGCGCCACCGAGCGGCCCGCCCCCGGACCGCTTCGGCCGCACCGGCCTCCCGCTCACCGGCCTCCCACTCACTGGCCTCCCGCTCACCGGTCTCCCGCTCGGCGGCCGACGGCCGGCCCACGAGCCGGTAGCCGTCGCCGCAGACCGCGCAGACCGCGCAGACCGCGCAGACCGCGCAGACCGCGCGGACCGCGCGGACCGCGCCCGACGCACCGACCGTGCCCGAGGCACCGACCGTGCAGACCGTGCCCGCCCACCGCACCGACCGTGCGATCCGTGCAGACCGCACGGTGGCGAGGAGGACGGCCGAGGGACCGGCTCCGATCCCGAGCCGGTGCGGCGGCCCGGGAAGACGACAGGCGTCCCGCCCCACCCGAAGTCGGAGCGGTCCGAGCCGCCGTCCGCACCGTTCGCACCGCCCGCCCCGCCGGCCGCCCTGCGGCCCGCCCCTCGCCGCCGCGCCCACCGCCCCGGCGCGACGCCACCGCCGTACCGCGTGCGGTCGCCCGCCCCGCCCCACCCCACCCCGCATCCCAGCCGGGCCGCGTTCCCGTGCCGTCCCGGCACCGGCTGCTCAACCACAGTTCAAAGGGGAGCTGACATGCCACTTCTCGTAGTCGGAATCAGCGTTCTGGTTCTGCTACTCCTCATGACCCGGCTGAAGCTGAACGGCTTCGCGGCGCTCCTGCTGGTGGCGGTCGGTGTCGCCGTGGTGCAGGGGATACCGGTGATGGAGATCCCGGACGTCCTCTCGGAGGGCATCGGGGGCCAGATCGGTGACACGATGCTCACCATCGGGCTCGGTGCCATGGTCGGCCGCGTCATGGGGGACTCCGGCGCCGCCCAGCGCATAGCAGGCAAGCTCCTCGACGCCTTCGGCCCGCGCTGGGTCCAGGTAGCGATGGTCGTCACCTCCATGCTCATCGGCGTGACGATGTTCTACGAGGTCGCCTTCATCATCATCGTGCCCATCGCGTTCACCTTGGTCCGGGTCACCAGGGCGAACCTGCTCTGGGTCGGGCTGCCGATGTCGATCGCCCTGTCGACCATGCACAGCTTCCTGCCCCCGCACCCCGGCCCCACCGCCGTCGCCGCGACCTTCCACGCCTCCGTCGGGCTGACGCTGTTCTACGGCCTGTTCATCGCGGTCCCGGCCGGCGCCTTCATCGCGCTGCTCTGGCCGCGCCTGCCGTTCATCAAGGCCATGACCCCGTCCATCCCCAAGGGCCTGGTCAGCGAGCGCGAGTTCACCGACGAGGAGATGCCCGGCCTGGGCTGGTCGCTGTTCGTCGCCCTCTTCCCCGTCGTCCTGATCGCCGGCGCCGCGGTGACCGACATGGCCGTCCCCGGTGAGAGCCCGGTGCTGCACACCGTCGCGTTCATCGGCTCGGCGCCGATCGCGCTCCTGCTGACGCTGCTCCTGGCGATCTGGGCGTTCGGGCCGAGGATCGGCCGGAGCCTGTCGGACGTCAGCTCCTCCTGCGGCTCCGCGGTCCAGGCGATGGCGATGATCCTGCTGGTGATCGGCGCCGGCGGCGCCTTCAAGAACGTCCTCGTCGAGGGAGGCATCTCCGACTACATCAAGGACGTCACCGACGGCTGGTCCATCTCCCCGCTCATCCTCGCCTGGCTCATCGCGGTCATCCTCCGGGTGGCGCTCGGCTCGGCGACGGTCGCCGTCGTCACGGCCTCCGGCGTGGTGCTGCCCCTGCTCGCCGGCAGCGGCGTGAGCCCCGAGATGATGGTGCTCGCCGTCTCCTGCGGCTCCATCGCCTTCTCGCACGTCAACGACCCCGGGTTCTGGCTGTTCAAGGAGTACTTCAACCTCTCGGTCCTCCAGGCCATCAAGGTCCGCACGAGCTACACCACGGTGCTGTCGGTCCTCGGTCTGGGCGGCGTCCTGGCCGCCGACTACACCATCGGCGTCCTCGGCCTGTGACCCTCGGCATTGTTCACACCCCAGGTCCCACCCCCGTACACAAGGAACTCGAAACCAGCATGAGCACGAGCCAGCCGACCGTCACCGCGTTCTCCGTCTATCCCGTGGCGGGCCGCGACTGCATGGAACTGAACCTCTCCGGTGCGCACGGCCCTTACTTCACGCGCAACATCGTCGTTCTGACGGACTCCGAGGGCCGCACGGGCCTCGGTGAGGTGCCCGGCGGAGAGAAGATCACGCAGACCCTGCGCGACGCCGAGTCCCTCGTGGTCGGCGCGAAAGTCGGCGACTACAAGCGGGTCCTGCGGGAGATCGGGGACCGTTTCGCCGACCGCGACTCCGGCGGACGCGGCGCGCAGACCTTCGACCTGCGGACCACCGTCCACGCCGTCACCGCCGTCGAGTCCGCGCTGCTGGACCTCCTGGGCCAGCACCTGGACGTGCCGGTCGCCGCGCTCCTCGGGGACGGCCGGCAGCGTGACTCGGTCCGCGTGCTGGGCTACCTCTTCTACGTCGGCGACCCGGGCCGCACGGACCTGGAGTACGTCCGCGAACACGACGCGGACGTCGACTGGTACCGGATCCGGCACGAGGAGGCCCTGACCCCCGAGGCGATCGTCCGCCAGGCCGAGGCCACCTACGACCTGTACGGCTTCCGCGACTTCAAGCTGAAGGGCGGCGTCCTGGACGGCGCCGAGGAGGTCAAGGCGATCCTGGCGCTGAAGGAACGCTTCCCCGAGGCCCGGATCACCCTCGACCCCAACGGCGCCTGGTCGCTGCGCGAGGCCATCGAGCTCTGCGAGCCGCTGGTCGGGACGCTCGCCTACGCCGAGGACCCCTGCGGGGCCGAAGGCGGCTACTCCGGGCGGGAGGTCCTCGCCGAGTTCCGCCGCGCGACCGGTCTGCCCACCGCGACCAACATGATCGCGACCGACTGGCGGCAGCTGACCCACGCACTGGCCCTCCAGTCGGTCTCCATCCCGCTGGCCGACCCGCATTTCTGGACCATGCAGGGCTCCGTGCGCGTGGCGCAGCTGTGCAACGCGATGGGCCTGACCTGGGGCTGCCACTCCAACAACCACTTCGACATCTCCCTGGCCATGGTCACGCACTGCGGGGCCGCGGCGCCCGGCGCGTACAACGCCCTGGACACGCACTGGATATGGCAGGAGGGCCTGGAGCGGCTCACCGTCGCCCCGCCCCGCATCGTCGACGGCGAGATCGCCGTGCCCGACGCCCCGGGGCTCGGCGTCCAGCTCGACATGGACCGCCTCCTCGCCGCACATGAGCTGTACCAGGCCAAGGCGCTGGGGGCCCGGGACGACGCCACCGGTATGCAGTACCTGGTTCCCGGCTGGGAGTTCGACGCCAAGCGGCCCTGCCTGGTGCGCTAGCTGTATTGCCCCGTGCCGTCGCGGTCCGCCCGGCTCCGAGCCGCGGCGGACCGGCTCCGGCGGGCGCGCTCGGCGGGGGAACGGGTCCTCGGGTGCGGGCCGCGTGGGCGCGGTGCACAGCGGTGCCGGCCGACCGGGACGCCGTACGTGTCGCCGCCGTCCGGCGCACCGGTGGCCAGGCGCCTGGCCAGGCCTCACCCCTTCTCCGGCCCGGCGGGCCCGGCCGGTACGCACAGCCAGGCGAGGCCCGCGGCGGTCAGGTAGGCGAGTGCGCCGATGGCCATGCTGGTGCGCAGCCCGGTGCTGTAGTCGGTGGCTGTGGCGAGCAGGCTGCCGCCGAGCGCCACGCCGGTGGCGCTGCCGATCTGGCGGGTGGTGTTGAACAGGGCGGAGGCGGCTCCCGAGTAGGCCGCGGGTGCGGCACCCATCACGGTGGCGGTCGAGCCGGTGAGGGCGAAGGAGGTACCGAACCCCGCGGCCATCATCGGGGCCACCAGCAGCGGGTAGGCGGGTTCGGCTCCTGCCGCGGCCCAGCCGGCCAGCCCCAGGGAAGCCAGGAGCATGCCGGAGACCACCAGCGGACGGTCGCCGGTGCGGCGGGTCAGCCGCCCGGACAGCAGGGAGGCGAACATGGTCATCGCCACCGCCGGGAAGAGGGCCAGCCCGGTGCCGAGGGCACTGAAGCCGCGCTGGTGCTGGAACTCCAGGCTGGCGGTGAAGACCATGCCGTAGAAGCCGAAGTTGAACAGCAGGCCGATGACGGCTCCGCCGCCCATCGAACGAGAGCGCAGCATGCTCAGCGGAAGGACGGGAGAGCGCGCGGTCCGCTCGCGCACCGCGAACGCCGCCGCGGCCAGTACGGCCAGGCCCGCCCCGGCGAGAACGGCCGGATCGGACCAGCCTCGCCGTCCGGCCTCGTTGAGTGCCGAGGTCAGCAGCGCCACCGCTGCCACGACCGCGCACTGCGCCGGCCAGTCCAGGGCCCGGGCGGCGCGCCGGGGCGAGCGGGCCACATGCCGCAGCGTCAGCACCAGACAGGCCGCACCGGCGGGCAGGTTGATGAGGAAGACCCAGCGCCAGCCCACCGTGGACACGAGCAGACCGCCCAGCAGCGGCCCGGCGGAGGCCGCGATGCCGGCCATCGAACCCCACATCCCGAAGGCCCGGGAACGCGCGGCCGGCGCCGGGTAGGCCTGCTGGAGCAGGGCCAGGGAACCCGGCACGATCAGCGCCGCGCCGAGCCCTTCCACCAGCCGGGCCGCCACCAGGAAGGCGGCACTCGGCGCCAGCGCGCACGCGGCCGAGGACACGGTGAACACCGCCACGCCCCAGCAGAAGACGCGACGGTTGCCGAGCCGGTCGCCCAGTGCGCCACCGGTCAGCAGGAAGCCGGCGAAGACCAGCGTGTACCCGTCGGTGATCCACTGGATTCCGGTGAGCGAGGCCGACAGCTCCCTGCCGACCACCGGCACGGCGACGTTGATGACCGTCACGTCCAGGATCACCATGAAATACCCGGCGCACACCGCCAGCAGCGGCGCCGAGGACCGTCGCTCGGACTCCGGGGCCGGCCCGGGGGAGGGCAGGGACTCACCGCCACCGGCTGACTCCGCGAACGCCACGGCCTCCACTCCATCCCGTCCCCGTCCCCGGAGGAACTGCACCAGAAAGTCACGATAAGTGACATCTGCTGCACAGTGCGGCAACCGGGCTGCGCGCATCGTCCCCGGCGGGGGAACGGGGCCGCGCCGCCCGCCCGGCACCCGCGTCACGCACGCCGGCGAGTACACCGGGGACACCACCGACCCCGAACTCGCGGCCCGGGGAGGCACTCACCGACACCGTCCGCGCCCCGCACCGCGGCCGATCCGGAGCGTGCCGAGGGTGTCGACGCCGAGCCGGCCGACGGGGTCCCCGGTCCCGGCTACCGGTCCCCGATTCCGGCTACCGGCTATCGGTCCCCGGTCCCGGCTACCGGTCCCCGGTCCCGGCCCCCGACGCCTCCATGAGCACCTCTCCGGCCGCCGTCCGGACGTACAGCACCGACCGTCCGGCCCGCCGCCGCTCCACCAGCCCCGCGCCCAGCAGCACCCGCAGATGCCGGCCCACCGACCCCAGCCCCTGCCCCGTCACGGCGACCAGCTGGGTCGTGCTCATGGGGGTCCCGAGCAGCGCCAGCAATCCGGCCCGCGCGGACCCGATGAGCGCCCCGAGCCCGGCCGGGACGGGGCGCCGCCGGTGGTCCTCGGCCAGCACCCCGAGACACGGGTAGACGACGGCGTACCGCTCCCGTCCCTCCCACGACACCCAACTGGTCCTCGGCGTGACCGGCATGAACAGCAGTTCGGCCCCGGCGGCGATCTCCCGTGGCGGATACGCGTTCAGGTTGACCTGGATCCGGCTCTCCCCGAGCCACCGCGTCGTCCCCGGCCGCAGCGAGTCCAGCACGGCCGCCCAGCCGCCCTGGTTCACCCGCGCGGTCCGCGCGACCACGTCGGCCTCCAGGATGCGCCGCCGACGCTCCCAGTACGGCCGAACGGTGTCCTCCCAGACCCAGGTCAGGAGGGCGGTCGCCCGCTCGGGCAGGTCGTCCCGCTCCAGGGCGGCGGGGAGCGGGCCCCGGAGGGACACGCGAAGGTCGGCCCGTGCCTGCCCGGCCCCGGCCGCCCGCACCCGGGCCACGGTCTCCTCGAAGCTCTCCCCGACGCACGAGGTGGGGCAGAAGAAGTCGGCGATCCACGACGTGCCGAGTGCCGCCCGCACGAGCGGCGCGGCCACCGGGTCGGCCGCGAGGCGCGCGCGGTAGCCGGGCAGGTGCGCGCGCAGCCAGTCCTCCTCGCCGGGGTGGGCGCCGGTCCCCGCGTGCAGCAGTTTCAGGCTCGCGAAGGTCTCCGCGAACGGCGAGAGCACGAACCGGCTGCGCGCGAGGGTGTCGGTGCCGATCTGCCACAAGCCCATGCGTACGACCTTTCGTGTGTCGGCGAAACAATAAACACGGCCCCGGGCCGCTCCGAGACTTCGACGCATGCGCAGCTACCGAACCCTGTTCCGCACCAGGGAGTTCACCCCGTTCCTGCTCTCCTTCGCCGCTTTCGCCGCGGCCCAGACGATCGGCGGCCTGGCCCTCGGCACGCTGGTCTTCCGGGCCACCGGCTCCCCGTTCCTGTCGGCGGTGAGCATGTTCGGCCCGCAGCTGGCGCAGTTGCTGGGGGCCGCGCTCCTGCTCTCGGCCGCCGACCGCCTGCCCCCGCGCGTGATCCTGTCCGGCCTCGCCCTCGCCTTCGCGGCCGGCACGGCGGTGCTGGCGCTGCCCGGTCTGCCGGTGCGGGCGGTCTTCGCCGTCGTACTCCTCCAGGGCCTGGTCGCGTCGCTGGGCGGGGGAGTGCGCGGCGGGCTGCTGAACGAGATCCTGCCCAAGGACGGCTACGTCCTGGGCCGTTCGGCGTACAACATGCTCTGGGGCCTGGTGCAGGTGGCCGGTTTCGCGACGGGCGGCGCACTGCTGGCGCTCCTGTCCCCGCGGACCTGCCTGCTCCTCGCGGCGGCGCTGTACCTGATGTCGGCCCTCGTCACCCGCCTGGGCCTCACGGCCCGCCCACCGCGCTCGGCCGGCCGCCCGTCCGTCTCGGCGACCTGGCGCACCAACGCCCTCCTGTGGTCCTCACGCCCCCGCCGCCTGACGTACCTGGGCCTGTGGGTCCCCAACGGCTCGGTGGTCGGCGGCGATTCGCTCTACGTCTCCTACGCCCCCGGAGCCGCCGGCACGCTGTACGCGTGCGGGGCGCTGGGCATGTTCGCCGGCGACCTGGCGGTGGGCCGCCTGGTACCGCCCGCGGTGCGCCCCCGTCTCGCGACCCCGCTGCGCCTGCTGCTGGCGGCTCCGTACCTGTTCTTCGTCCTGCGGCCGGGGGTGGCGCTGTCGGCCGTGGCCGTCACCGTCGCCTCCGTCGGCTTTGCCGCGAGCCTGGTCCTTCAGGAACGCCTGATGTCCCTCACCCCCGACGACCTCGCGGGCCAGGCCCTGGGCCTGCACGCCACCGGCATGGCCGCCCTTCAGGGCATCGGCGCGGCCCTCGCGGGCACGCTGGCCCAACTGACCTCCCCGGCCACGGCGATGACGCTGATGGCGGCCGGATCGGTCACCGTGTCCCTGACCCTCGCGGCACTGGGCAGGCACGAGGCACGACGGCCGGCCGTCCCCGGTACGCGACCGGGCGTCCTGCCGGAACCCGCCGCCACAGACCAGTGACCTGAGTCGGACCGCCGCCCACCGGTACCGGGGCCACGGGAGCGCCGCGGCAAGCTGCCGCGCTCGGCCCGGGACACGGTGGCCGTGGCGGAGCGGCGCTCCGGTGGCGAGGGCTGCCGGGTCACGAGGACCGATCGGAAGGAGCCGCGTCCTGGCGGAGCCCGGGTCGGTTCTCCTGCCTGCCGCCTTGCTGGGGTGAGGTGCCGCGGACGGGCATCCTGGGAGCCATGTGCCGCTCGATGTGGATCTGGGTGAAGACCGCGACCTTGGCCCTCAGGGCCCACGGGTCGAAGGGCTTGGTGATGTAGTCCACGCCACCGACGAGGTAACCCTGACTGGCGTGGACCGGATCCGCGCCCATGGCGGTGAGGAAGATGATGGGAACGTCACGGTTGCGGTGGCGGCGCTTGATCTGGGCGGCCGTCTCGTAGCCGTCCATGTCGGGCATCTGCACGTCCATGATGATGACGGCGAAGTCGTCGTCGTCCAGGAGGGCTTTCAGCGCCTCCCGTCCGGACGAGACCGTGACGAGATCCTGATCCAGCGTGCCGAGCACGGCGGTGATGGCCAGCAGGTTGTCGGGCTGGTCGTCCACGACGAGAATCTTGGGCATGCCCGCGTCCGGCACAGCCGGGAGCACCGTGGGACGTTCGAGAGCGTCGAGCTGACGCTCCAGCAGCTGGCAGCGCTCTTCGGCGGCAGCCCTCTCCTCCCTCGTGCTTTGCAGTTCCTCACCGAGTCGGGTGACCTGCCGTTGCAGCACGTCACGTTCCTCGAGCAGCTGGGTGACATCGGGATGAGCGGCTGCCAGTTCATCCGCACGTCCCCGCTCCGCCTTCCAGTCCGCCTCCAACTGCGAGAGCCGCACCTCCAGGTCGTGGATACGGTTCGTCCGCTCCAGCAGAGCGTCGCCCAGGACATCTCCCTGAACGCTGGAACGCCGGGACCGGCGGTCGGCGTCGGCCAGCTGCTCCTCGAGGACCTCCATCGCGTGGTGCTGCGAAGAGCCGGCATCGATCGCGGCCCGGTACAACTCCCGGACGAGCTCGACGGCCTCGGGCGTCACGGCCGTCCCCCGGTGCTCACCGAGGTCGGCCAACAGCTCCCTGACGATCTTCCACGGAGGCAGCCGGGTGCCGTTGAGGTACCGGGAAAGCGTGCCGGGGTCCCACTGCCGGCGCGCCGCGTACCGGCGCACCGAGATTCCCAGCCCCTCGAACAACTCCCGGAGGGCCTGGGCCAGAGCACGCGTCGCTTCGGGAAGGTCACTCCCGAGCGGCCTCAGCTCACCCACGCTCCTCTCCTTCCGGCCTGCGAGACGCGGCGCCGCGCGCTCCGTCGCTCACGATCAACCGGTTGAAGAGCGAGGCAGCCAGTCCGGCCGCGGCGAGACCCGCGAGCACACTGCGGGAAGGCCCCTCACCCCCCGTCCAGGACAGTGCTGCCGCGACACCCCCGCTGAGCGCCGCGAGCAGCAGAACGAGCGCTCCTCTGGTCGTCAACAACGGCTGTTCCATACGGTGTCCATCCACTCGGCCCCTGGCCGAGCGGCGAGGGGAGCCCATCACCCGCGCGGCGGATTGCCCTCGGGGTGACACACAGAATGGAGTGCCGCGAACCTGTTGCGTACCGAAATCCGCGAAGCAACACCCGTACTGCGGTGTTGCATGCGGCGACGTGACCGGGCAACGCGACGTTTCCCGAGGTCACGTGAGCCCTCTCGCACCAACCGTTGCCAGTGTGTTGCGCGCAACGTGGGCTCCCCCGCGCAGACCTCACGGAGGCGTGGGACCGGCGCCCGGGCGCAGGTCGTCCGGCGCCAGCCGGACGGAAGCTGGCTGCGTCTGCTCGACCAGCCCGAGTTCGTCCTGCCCACCGGCTGACCTCCCCGGGATCAGCGAGGCGCCCGGTCCCAAAGCGGACGGAGCGGTGTGGGGCCCGGCCGGCTGCGGAGTGGGGCAGGCTCCGCAGCAGGGTTCCCGGCGGGGGCGCGGACGGGTCCAGGGTTGCGCTGGGCCGGCGGGTCACGTCGATGGCAGGGCGGCTGCGAGGGCGTTGATGTCGGCGGTTTCCAGGACGCGGCGGGGTGCGCCGCCGCGGGTGGCCTGGAGCATGGCCTGTCCCAGCAGGAGGCTGGTGGTGACGTAGCGCGGCATGAGGCGCCGCAGCACCGGATGGAGAGGGGTGACCACCCGGTAGAGCAGGACGTAGGACTTCGTCTTCGCCTTCGTGCCGGGCAGCGGCGTGATGAACGCGGGGCGGAACATCAACGACCGCGGGTCCAGCTCCAGCAGGGCGTTCTCCGTCTCGCCCTTCACCCGCGCCCACATCATGCGGGTCCTGCCCGTGCCGTCGGTGCCCGCCCCCGAGACGTAGCAGAAGGCCGGGTGGGGGCCGGCGGCCAGCAGGGCGCGGGCCGCGGCCAGCGGGAAGTCGTAGGAGACCACCCGGTAGGCGGGCTCCTTCATGCCGGCGGCGGAGGTTCCCAGGCAGTAGAAGCAGGCGTTGTAGCCGGCGAGTTGGTCCTGGACGTCCCCGAAGTCGGTGAAGTCCTCATGGTGGAGTTCGCGGAGCTTGGGGTGGACGCGGCCGGTGGGCGTGCGGCCGATGACGAGGACGTCGGTGACCTCCTCGTCACGCAGGCAGGCTTCCAGCACTCCCTGGCCCACCATGCCGGTGGCGCCGAAGACGATGATGCGCACAGTGATCCTGTTCTGTTCGTACGGCCCATTCCGCCAGGTCGCCGTGCGGCGGCTCAGGCGGGGAAGTGGAACCTGACGTCGGTGAGCTGCTCGGACACCCCCCAAAGGCGCTGCTGAAGAGCAGCGTCACGGGACTTGGCGCTGGAGGACACCGCCCGGGGGTAACCCCGCGTGCCTCCCATCCTGCCGGGGCCGTAGTACTCGCCGCCGGACACGGCCGGGTCGGTGGCGGCCCGCAGGGTGGGCAGCGCGCCCATGGCCGAGCTCTGGGCGAACAGGGGCAGGAACAGGTCCGCGCCCTTGCGCAGAAGGAACGCGCCCGGCACATCGGCGGCTTCTACGGCTTGCTCAGCCACAACGCCAAGGCCGTCTACCGGTCTCCAGCAGCAGCTTCAGGGCGGAGCGGATCGTCCTCATGGGACGCCACACCGCGCGCACCGACCTGGGCCGCGACTTCGGCGCCACGGACGTGATCGCCGAACGCGGCGAGGAGGGCATCGCCCGCGTCAAGGAGCTGACCGGTGGCGAGGGCACCCGCAAGGTGCTGGAGTGCGTGGGCCTGAAGGACGCGATCGTGCAGAGCTTCGGCGTGGTCCGCGACGGCGGCACGATCAGCCGGGTCGGCGCACCCCGGTTCGCCGACGTGCCCTTCGGGTTCGCCGACTTCATGCGCGACATCACCCTCACCGGCGGCGTCGCCCCGGCCCGCGCCTACATCGGAGACCTCATGCCGTACATCCTCGACGGCTCCATCAGCCCCGGCCGCGTCTTCGACCGTACCCTCGGCCTGGAGGAAATCGCCGACGGCTACCGGGCCATGAACGACCGCGAGGCCCTGAAGGTCCTCATCCGCCCCTGATCCAGCCCCCACCACCGGCCCGCCACCTCTGGACGCGGCCCGGCACCCCTGTGCGCCCGCACCACTTCCTACACTCACCGCATGAACAACTACACGTGCACCCATTGCGGCACCGTCGGTCTGATGGAGGGTTTCATCGAGGACGCCGGCGAGCATTCGCGCGGGTACGCGCGCTGGATCGAAGGCGCGTTGGAGCGGGGGATCCTCGGCGGCGCCAAGCGGATGGGCCGGCTCCGGCGGCAGATCGAGGCGTTCCGCTGCCCCAAGTGCGGGCACCTGGAACTGTTCGCCACCGGCGAGGTGTAGTCGGCGTAACCTCAGGCCGCCGGTTCGGACATCCCAGGTGAACGCACCCGAACGGACACGGGCGGCCCGGAAGTCTCTCGTCCGTGCTCGCCTCCTCCGGTACAGTCGCGGGATTGTTCTCACTGACGGGAGCCCATGAGGTTCGCGTGTGGACTCCCCGGCAGTTCCCAGGCTGAAGGCAGGTTTCGTCATGGCATGTCGGATCAGTGAGCTCGTCCTCGGTTGCCGCGACCCTGAGCTGCTGGCGCGGTTCTGGTGCGAGGTCCTGGACTTCGTCGTGCTCGATCGCGAGGACGACGGAACTCTGGAGATCGGGCCGCGCGAAGGGTTCGGTGGTCCGCAGCCGACGATCATCCTCAGTCGCAGGGATGAGCCGGAGAAGGGGAAATCCCGGCTGCACATCGACGTCAACGCCACCGACCGCGATCAGGACGCCGAACTCGAACGCCTTCTGAAGCTCGGTGCGCGCCCGGCCGACATCGGCCAGACGGGGGAGGAGCAGTGGCATGTGCTGGCCGACCCCGAAGGCAATGAGTTCTGCCTGCTCAAGGCCCGCATCGACCCACTCTGACGCTGATCGGCCACGCCTCGCCACCAGGTACCTGGGCTCTGCCCCGAAGTCCGGTGTGACGGCGTGTCGCGATCGTGAAGTAGGTAGTAGACGAGGTCTCCGGCGCAGGGTTCGTCGACCAAGAAGAACCCCCTCCTGGGGGGACTTCCACTGCCGGAGCCGCCGGCCCGCGGCAAGGAGGGCGAGGAGACGGAGCGCACGCCGGGGCCGGACGGTCGGCTGCCACCGGGCCACCCGGAGTGTCTCGCGCGCGTACCCATGACGGACGTGGAGCGGGAGCTCTGGTCCGCCCTGGACCTGGACGCCTGACGAACGCGTCAGCGGCGTGCGACACGGTCGCGGAGTACGGCACGCCCGCGCTCTGTACGACGGCGCGCGGGCGCGTGACCCCCTCCGCCCCGCCGATCGGCGAGGCCGACGGACCGGAATGCCACCGCCCGCCCCACCGCGGTGTGCCGGAGCCGGACCGCGTCCTCGGACCCCACACCTCGGCCACGGCCTGCCGCGACGCCGCCGCATCGCACGGCGGCGCACGCTCGGATAGTCACGCCCTGACGGAAGGCGCGACCGACCGGGCCGCCGTGCGCCGGTCGTCGCCGGCTCAGGGCCCGAGCGTGCTGCTGCGCTGTGCCGGTGGGAGCAGCAGGATCTCCAGGGCTTGTGCGCAGGCGCGCGCCTGGGCGAGGAACCAGGCGAAGCGGTCGCTGGTGAGCAGCTGGGGTGTGCCGCGCAGGGCGAGTGCGAAGCGCGCCGAGCCGAGATGGTCGAGGACGGGCACGGCGAGGGTCCGGATCCCCTGGGCCGACTCGCCGTCGTTGAGCGCGTACTCCTGCTCGCGCACCCGATCCAGCTCGACGGCGAGACGCTCCCGGTCGACGATGGTGCGATCGGTGAAGGCCCGCAGCGGCGGCAGCGCCTCCGCGCCGGTCTCCCCGGGCCGCGGCCAGGCCAGCAGCACTTTGCCCAGCGCCGTTGAGTGCAGCGGGCGGCGCAGCCCCACCTTCGGCGTGACCGAGCCCCCCGCCACGATCACCACGTGCGGCCCGCTGCGCAGCGCCAGGTCGGCGGTGGCACCGGTGCGCCGGGCCAGGTCCGTCAGTTCGGGCGAGGCCAGGTGCAGGCCGCGCTGGTGATACGACAGACGGCCGAGTTCGGTCACGGCGGGTCCGAGCCGGTAACGCGCCGTGCGGGCGTCCTGCTCGAGGAAACCGGCACCCAGGAGGGTGCGGGCCAGCCGGTGCGCCGTCGACGTGGACAGGCTGAGCCTGCGGGAGATCTCCGAGGCGCTGAGGTCCGGAGCGTTGTCGTGGAAGCAGTGCAGGACGTCCAGGGCCCGCTGGACCGCCTGTGCCCCCGCTATCGGAGTCTGTGCCACCGTCCCTCTACCTCCCGTCCTGCCACGCCGTGCCTCTTCCCGTCCTGCCACGCCGTGCGCCAGAGATTCCCACATGACGGGAAGCCGGATGAGCGTTCACCCCCTGTCGAAACAGCCTGTTCACGCTCACTCCCACATCATGGGAAGCAGCTTGCCGCCCGCTGGAGGCGCATGTCAGGCTGCGTGCACGCCGCCGGAACCGGTCCGGCGCGGGTCACCGAAAGGGGCGGAGCCATGAGCGGGACCGCTGCGCCCCTTCTGACCACGCGCCGACACGTCGACCTGGGCCGCGTCGCCAGCGCCGTCTGTCGCTGATCCGCACCGGCCCGCCGGCAGCCCTCGCGGCCACCGCGTCGGGTGCGCCGCCGGCCCGTACACGTCGGTGCGCCGCCGGCCCGTACACGTCGGTGCGCCGCCGGCCCGTACACGTCGGCGCGTCACCGGCCCCTGCACGGCGGCGGCGCGCGACAGCCCCTGCACCTCGGCGCGCGCGACAGCCCGCGTACCCACCGGCCCGCCGGATGCCCTCGGTGGAACCCGGCCGGTCGCCCCCACCCGCACCAAGCACCGAAGCGACGGCCGCACCGAGGCCCGCGCCTGCCCTGCGCCCGCTCCCACCATCGCCGCCTTCGCGGCGAGCAGCCTTCCCGGGAAGAGCCCATGACGCACCCACCCCTGCCCGAAACCCTGTGGTTCACCCGCTGTCCGGTGCCCACCGCGACCGGCATCGCCGCCGACCGGCGCTGGCTCGCCGAGGAGTTCGCACCGGACGAGATCGCCGTCCGCTCCCTCCAGGACGCGACCTCCGACGTGGACGACGCGATCCGCGGCACCCACTACACGCACACCCTGCCCGCGTTGTTCCGCGAGGGCGGCAACGTGCCCGCGCTGTGGGCCCGTTCGCGGGGCGAGGCGACCCGTCTGATCGGTCTGACCTGGATCGAGGAGCGCCAGGCGGTCCTGGTCGCGCCCGGCTCGCACCTGCGCGGCGCCGCCGCCCTGCGCGGACGGCGACTGGCCGTGCCCCGGCACCCCGTCGCCATCGACTTCTGGCGGGCCATGGCCCTGCGCGGCTTCGAGGGCGCGCTGGCCTCCGCCGGACTCGGCCTGGAGGACGTGAAACCGGTCGACGTGCCGGCCGACGGCCACACCGGACAGTGGGCCGCCGAACTGGCCGCACTGACCCGCGGCGACGTCGACGCGGTGTACGTCAAGGGCGCCGTGGCCGTCGAGGCCGCGCGGCGCGCCGGCGCCGAGGTGGCGGTCGAACTCGACGAACTGCCCGACCGGATCCACCGGGTGAACAACGGAACCCCGCGTCCCATCACCGTCCACCAGCGGCTGCTCGACGAGCACCCCGACCTCGTCGACCGGTTCCTCGCGGTGCTGCTGCGCGCCGCCGACTGGGCGGCGCGGCAGCCGGAGGAGGTGGCCCGCATTCTGGGCGCCGAGACCGGTGCCGGCGCGGAGGGCGTGCGCGGCGCCTACCGGCCCGGCACCCACCGCACCCTCCACCCCGACCTCTCCGAGGAACGGCTCTCCCTGCTGGCCCTCCAGGAGTCGGCGCTGCGTGCCCACGGCTTCCTGCCCGAACCCGTCGACGTCCGGGCCTGGGCCGACCCCGAACCGCTGCGCCGCGCCCGCCTCCGCCTCGCCGTCCACCGGCCCCCGTCCCGCTCTCTCGACACGTAGGACTGCCATGCGCCTTTCGAGACTTCTCCCCGCCGCCCTTTCCACCGTCACCGCCCTCGTCACCCTCACCGCCTGCGGCACGTCACAGGCCGACACCGGCTCCGGAACCGCCGCCACGGTCACCGTCCGCATCCCCGACCCCGGCAACTCCGGAGTGCTCGCGGTGGGCAAGAAGGACGGCTCCCTCGCCGAGGCGCTGGCCGAGGTGCACGCGAAGGTCGCCTGGACCGGCAGCGCCGGCCCCTTCGCCCCGGCGGCGCAGGCCCTCAACGCCGACCAGCTCGACATCGCCACCGGCTCGATCACCTCCGGCATCACCTCGCTGTCGCAGAACCCCCGCTTCAAGTTCTTCACCGCCACCGCACCCGACCCGGTCGGCGAGGGCATCCTCGTCAAGAACGGCTCCGGCATCGACTCCGTCAAGGACCTCGTCGGCAGGAAAGTCGCCGTCAACCAGGGTGGCACCGGCGAGTACCTGCTGCTGAAGGCGCTCGCCGAGGAGGGCATCGCCGCGGACGAGGTGGAGCGGGTCTACCTGCGGCCCGACCAGACGGCCGCCGTCTTCAACGCCGGCAAGGTCGACGCCTGGGCGGTCTGGGCGACGTACTCCGTGGCCGAACTCGGCGCCGGCAAGGCACACTTCCTGGCCGACGGGCAGGCCATCGGATCGGACAACTACAGTCTCACCGCCGTGCGCGCCGCCTTCGCCGAGCAGCATCCCGACGTCGTCAAGGCGCTCTACCAGTACCTGCACGACGGCAGCGTCAAGCAGAAGCAGGACCCGGCCGCCTACCTGAACGTCACCACCGACGCCGGGCCCCAGGCCCTCACCGGAGAGGCCAAGCGCATCCAGGTCGAGTTCACCGGCAAGGGCGGCACCGTCGAGCCGATCACCGACGCGGACATCACCCGGTTCAAGGCCGTCGCGAGCTTCTACGCCCAGCAGAAGGTCACCCGCACCGAGGTCGACATCGCCGCCCACCTCATCGACGTGACCACCCTGTCATGACGGCCACCCACGAGATCCCGGCACCGCCGGCCGGCGCGGGGCTGGTGACGCCCCGGGCCGCCGTCCCACGGCCCCGCCCCCGCCGGATCACGCTCGCCGTCCGGGCCCTGGGACCGGTCGCCCTGCTCGTGCTGTGGTGGGCCGCCTCCGCCACGGGCGTCCTCACCCCGGACGTGCTCGCCTCGCCGGCCGACGTGGTCCGCGCGATCGGCGAGCTGTGGGGCAACGGCCAGCTGTCCGACGCGCTCGCCACCTCGCTGACCCGCTCCGTCACCGGTCTGCTCCTCGGCCTCGCCACGGGCCTGACGCTGGGCGTCGTCACCGGATTCACGCGCCTGGGCGACGAACTCCTGGACTCCTCCCTGCAGACCCTGCGGACGATCCCCTTCCTGTCCCTGGTCCCGCTGTTCATGGTGTGGTTCGGCATCAACGAGATCGCCAAGGTCCTGCTGATCGCCGTCGCCACCACCTTCCCGATGTACGTCTCCACCTCCAGCGGCGTCCGCAACACCGACGCGAAACTGGTCGAGGCGATGCGCAGCTTCGGCATGAGCAGGCTCGCGATCGTGCGTGAGGTGGTCCTGCCCGGCGCACTGCCGTCGCTGCTGGCCGGGCTCCGGCTGTCGATGACGCTCAGCGTGATCGCGCTGATCGCCGCCGAGGAGATCAACGCCACCGCGGGCATCGGCTATCTGATGGCCCAGGCGCAGAGCTACGCCCGCACGGACGTCCTGGCCGTGTGCATCCTCGTCTACGGCCTGTTCGGGCTGCTGGCCGACGCGATCGTCCGGCTCCTGGAGCGGGTGCTGATGCCGTGGCGGAGGGCGGGCCGATGACCACCGCCGTCGAAGTCAGCGCGCTGCGCAAGGCGTTCGGACCACGGGCCGTGCTCGACGGGCTGGATCTCACCATCGGGCGCGGCGAGTTCGTCGCCATGCTGGGCGCCAGCGGCAGCGGCAAGACGACCCTGCTGAGGATCCTCGGCGCCCTGGACAGTGCCGACGCGGGCAGGGTGCTGGTCCCCGGCGCGCGCACCGTCGTCTTCCAGGAGCCGCGCCTCGTGCCCTCCAAGCGGGTGCTGGCCAACGTGACCGTCGCCCTGCCCCGCACCGAGTCCGCACGGGGCCGCCGGGCCCTGGCGGAGGTCGGCCTGGAAGGCCACGCCCGGGCCTGGCCCGCCACCCTCTCGGGCGGTGAGGCACAGCGCGTGGCCCTCGCCCGCGCCCTGGTCCGTGAGCCCGAACTCCTGCTCCTGGACGAGCCCTTCGCCGCCCTCGACGCCCTCACCCGGCTGCGCATGCAGGACCTGGTGGGCGAGCTGTGCCGGGCCCACCGGCCGGCCGTCCTGCTCGTCACCCATGACGTGGACGAGGCCGTGCGCCTCGCCGACCGCGTCTGCGTCCTGCGCGACGGCCGGCTCGTCACCGACGAGCCCGTGGACGTGCCCCGCCCCCGCGACCCGGGCCACCGGTCCTTCGCCGCCCTGCGCCGCCGCCTGCTCAACGACCTGGGCGTACCGCCCACCACGACCGAAGACACCGGAGCGCACTGAATGACTGTCACCATCGGCGTCCACAACAGCAACCCCACCCTCTACTACCTCTCGCGCCTCGACTACGCCGCCGAGGAACTGGCCGCGCTGGGGGAGACGGTCGTCTTCCACCCCTACACCGACGGCGTGCGCACCGGGCCGCTGCTGACCGAGGGCGTCATCGACTTCGGCGGTACCGGCTCGACCCCGCCCGTCACGGCCCAGGCCGCAGGCCACGACATCGTCTACGTCGCCGTCTCCGCCCCGCGCCCCGACCACGGCGCGCTCCTGGTCACCGAGGACAGCCCCGCGCGCACGGTCGCCGACCTCGAGGGCGGCACCGTGCACCTGGCGATCGGCTCCTGGCAGACCCATCTCGTCGCCAAGGCCCTCGACGACGCGGGACTGTCGTACGCCACCGACATCACCGCCGAACGGGGCGGCGAGAAGAGTGAGAAGCTGCTGCGCGACGGCTCCATCGCGGCCTGGGTCGCCCAGGGGCCGCAGCTGGCCGCCGCCCTGCGCACCGGAGGCGTCCGGGCGCTCGTGCGCACCGGCGACGTCATCACCGACCGCTCGGTGTTCTTCACCCGGCGCGAGCTGGCCGAGAACCGGCCCGAGGTCGTCGAGGCACTGGTCCGCGCCCTGCGCCGGGCCGACGCCTGGGCCGAGGCCCATCCGGGCGAGGCCGCCGCGATCGCCGCCGACCACCAGGGCGGCACCGCCGCCGACTGGGAGACGGCCCTGCGCGCCCTGCCCTGGCGCATCGAGGACGTCAGTGCGGAGTTCCTCGCCGAACAGCAGCAGGCCGCCGACATCTTCTCCCGCACCGGCTTCATCGACGGCCCCGTCACGGTCGCCGACGCCGTGGCGCGCAGGGACTGAGGGGAGACACGACCATGGCCTTGGAAGTGCTCTGGTACATCATTCCGCGCGAGGGCGCCTACCCCTGGGAGCCCGGCGGCCGCCGCCCGGTCGACCTCGGCTATCTCCAGCAGCTCGCCGGCACGGTCGAACGCCTCGGCTTCAGCGGTGCGCTGCTCGCGACCGACCTGTACGACGTCTGGCCGCTGGGGAGCGCCCTCGCCGCCGCCACGAGCCCCCGTTTCCAGCCGCTGCTGGCCGTCCACCCCGGTCTGATCGCCCCGACACTGCTCGCCAAGATGGCACTCACGTTCGACACCCTCTTCGGTGGACGCCTGCGCTTCAACGTCGTCAACGGCTCGACGAAGACGCTGCGCGAGTACGGCCTGAACGTCGGGCACGACGAGCGGTACGCGCTGAGCGCCGAGTACTGGTCCATCGTCAAGCGGCTCACCGCGGGCGAGGTCTTCGACCACCGGGGCCGGTTCTACGATCTCAAGGGCGCCGGCTCCTCTTTCGGCGACCTGAAGCCGACGCAGACTCCGCACGTGCCGCTGTGGTTCGGCGGCTCCTCCGAACCGGGCATCGAGATGGCGGCCCAGCACGTGGATGTCTATCTCACCTGGGGCGAGCCGCCGCACCTGCTGAAGGAGAAGCTGGACCGGGTGCGCGAGCGGGCGGCGGCGCACGGCCGCACCCTGCGCATCGGCCTGCGCTTGCACCTGATCGTCCGCGACACCGAGGACGAGGCCTGGGCGGCGGCCGACCGGCTGCTCGACGTCACCAGCGAGGCGACCTACGCCCGGCAACTCGGCGACCGTGCGGGGGAGGAGGGCGTCGGCTGGCAGCGGCAGTTCCGCCAGCACGGCGGCCGGGTGCCCGCCAGGGCCCGGGAGCTGGAGACCCACCCGAACCTGTGGCCGGGCATGAGTCTGTTCCGCCCGGGGCCGGGCACGGCGGTGGTCGGCTCGGCCGCCCAGGTGGTGGAGCGGCTGAGGGAGTACGAGGATCTGGGCGTCGACACCTTCATCCTCTCCGGCAACCCCCTGCTGGAGGAGGCGTACCGGGTCGCGGAGACCGTCCTGCCCGCCCTCGGTGTCAGGCCGTGAGGCATGCCGGCGAGCGGGCTCCGGCGCCGGACCGTGAGGCGTGCCGCCGGGCGCCGCTTCCGGTGGTGTGCCGCAGCCCCGGCTGCCGCGGGGGGTGGGCCGGCTGGACTTCTCCCCCTCCCGTCCACCTCCGGGGGCTACTTCCGGGGGCTACCTCCGGGGGCTGACCCCCTCCACCGTCAGGCCGAGCAGCCGGTGTGCCTCCGCGGCGGGGTCCGGGTGGTGCTCCGTGGCCAGGGCGATCCCCGTGACCAGCGTGATCAGGTCGGCGATGGTCACGCCCGGCGCCACCGCACCGGCCCGCACGGCGTTGCGCAGCAGCGGATCGGCCGCCCCGGTGAGCTGTGCCGAGCAGACGTTCACGTGGTCCGGGTCGTCCGCTCCGTCCTCGAGCAGCGCATCGGCCATGCCCCGCGCGGAGGCGGCGTACGCGGTGAGCGCGCCCAGCCAGTCCAGCAGCGCGGCTCGCGCGTCGGCCGCCCCGGCCAACTCCCCGGCGCGAGCGCACAGGGCCTCGATCCGCTTGCTGAACACAGCCTCCAGCAGCGCGCGCCGGCCCGGGAAGTGCCGGCGCACGGTCGCCGATCCGACTCCCGCGACGCGGGCGATCTGCTCCAGGGAGGCGTCGGCGCCGTGTGCGGCGACCTCCTCCTCGGCCACGGCGAGGATCCGCGCGTAATTGCGCCGGGCGTCCGCGCGCTGGACGGTCATGGCGTCCTCTCCGAGCTTGCTAAGTGGCGGGGCCCTCCGTATCGTACCCGAAGGTAAGTGGCGGGCCCCGCCACTTACATCGCGTGCCACCACCTGAGGAATCCCCATGACCACAGAATCCGCACCGGTCCTGGTCACTGGCGCGACCGGCAGACAGGGCGGTGCCACCGCCCGCGCCCTGCTCGCGCAGGGCGTGCGCGTCCGGGCACTGGTCCGCAACCCCGCCACCGGCCGGGCGAAGGCGGTCGAAGCCCTCGGCGCCGAACTGGTCACCGGCGACCTCGACGACCGCGACTCCGTGACCGAGGCCGCCGAGGGAGCCCGCGCCGTCTTCTCGGTCCAGATGCCCGACATGGACGGACGCGGCTTCGAAGGCGAGGTCGCCCAGGCCGTCCATCTGATCGAGGGGGCGCGGGCGGCCGGAGTGCCGCAGTTCGTGCACACCTCCGTCTCCGGAGCCGGGCAGCACACCCGCTGGGTCAAGGGGCCCTGGGCCTGGATGGAGCCTTACTACACCGCGAAGGCCGGCATCCAGGACCGGGTGCGGGAGGCGGGCTTCGCGCAGTGGACGCTCATCAAACCGGGCTTCTTCATGGAGAACTTCCACCCCTGCGCGGACATCATGTTCCCCCGCGGTGTCGAGGGCGGACTGGTGAGCCTCCTGAAGCCCGCGACCCGGCTGTCCCTCGTCGCGGTCGAGGACATCGGCAGGGCGGCCGCCGCGGCCGTCGCCGCGCCCGGGCGGTTCCACCGCGTCGAACTGGAGCTGGCGAGCGACTACCTGACGATGACGGACATCGCCGACATCCTCTCCCGCAACCTGGGCACCGAGCTGACCGCGCCCGACATGACCGAGGAGGAGGCGACCGCTGCCGGAATGCCCGACATGGGCTTCGCGCAGGCTCACATCAACGAGCACGCTCAGCCCGCCCGTCCGGAGTTCGCGCGAGACCTCGGCCTCTCCCTCACCACCTTCGAGGCATGGGCACGAGAACACCTGAGGGCGACCGCCTGATCATCGCCGTCGTCGCAGTCCTCGCCGCCACCGCCGCTCGCCTCCCGGGGATCCCGGCGGCGGCTCTCGGCGGTCGCGTACGGCCCGGAGGCGGACGCCTGGTGGCCGCCGGGCGCGCGAGTGGCCCACTCGCGCGGGGGATGCGGCGCGGTCGCGGGGCGCTCGGCGGCCGCCGACGGTGACCGGCCGCGCCGGCGGCGCATCCGTCGACGCGGTCGCCTTCAGTTTGCGGCGGAGCGTCGCCCGGCTCGCTCACCAGGCGGTGACCCGTCTCCGGCAGGTCCGGGCCCCGGCGCGCCCGCGCCTGCTCCACCGGTGATGTACAAAACGTACGGGCGGCATGACTGTGCGCGCACGATGCAAGTCCGACAGCGCCCCTTGCAGGTCCTCCAGGCGCGCCGGGACGTCGTCTGTGTCGTCAGGGGCGGATGATTGCGGTCGGGCCTGCGCAGGCTCGTTCTCGTGTGGGGTGGAAGGAGTCGTTCGATGGTTGACGAGCCGATTCTGGTGCTCGCCGCGACCGGCGGACAGGGCAGGGCTGTGACGGACGCGCTGCTGGGCCGCCGGGCACGGGTCCGGGCGCTGGTCCGCGACCCGGACCGGAAAGCCGCGCGGGAACTGGCCGCACAGGGCGTCGACGTGATGGCAGGATCGCTGAGCGATCGTGAGTCGCTCGCCGCGGCGATGAACGGGGTGGCGAGTGTCTTCGCGTTCACCACTCCCTTCGAAGCCGGTACGGAGGCAGAGGTCGGACAAGGGCGGGCGATCCTGTCCGCCGCGACGCAGGAGCGTGTCCCGCACCTCGTGTTCAGCTCCGTCGCCGGGGCCGACCAGGACAGCGGAGTACCGCATTTCGACAGCAAGGCACGCATCGAGCGGGAGTTGGCCGACGGCGACGTGCCGTACACGATTCTGGGGCCGACCTACTTCTTCGACAACGCGCTGGGCGGAGCGGAGCGTATCGTCAGCGGCCACCTCGATCTGCCGCTGCCCCCCGATCGCCCGCTGCAACAGCTCGCCCGCCGCGACCTCGGCGCCTTCGCCGCGGAAGTGCTGGTCGACCCCGCTTCCTACGTCGGGCGGCGCATTGAACTGGCCAGTGACGCGCCCACGCCCACGCAGATGGCGGCCTCGTTCAGCGTGGCACTGGGACGGGAGGTCCGCCACGAACAGGTACCGCTGGCGGCGGTCGGCAACCCTGACATGCACGCCATGTGGACGTTCCTGAACGGGCCCGGCTATCGCGTCGACATCCCCGCCCTCCACGACGCGCACCCGGAGATCCCCTGGACCCGTTTCGCGGACTGGGCACACCGCACATGGGCGGACGCCCGCTGAGACGTCTGCCCGACGCGCGGGTCCGGCCGGCTGTTCCGGCGGCCGCTGAGGCCGATGGCCGTCAAGACTTGCTTCGCGGTGTCCCTCTTCCTGCCGTGGCCCGAGGCGACGTTCCCCCCGGAGCGGACGCCACCGTCGCCCAGGACCGCTCGGCCCACAGGGCGACGAGCGCCTGCGCGACCTGGTCCGCCACCGCCACGGCTCCGGTGAAGGAGAAATGTGTGTCGTCGGCGCAGCCGTCGGGGTAGAGGGGGTGTTCGCCGGCTGCGAAGTGCGTGAACAGCGCGCGGGACGCCTCCTCGCCGAGCCGGCCGTACAGCTCCGCCGTGCTGCGCGTGAGGTCGATCAGGGGCAGGCCCCGACGGTGCGCCAGGTCACGGACGGCCTGCGGATAGTCTCCGTGTGTGGATTGCAGCATCCCGTCGGCGAAGCGCCGTCTGCTCACCGGCGTGCACAGCACCGGATGGGCGTGGCCGGCCAGCACCTCGTCGACGGCCTTCTCCAGGTAGCGGGTGTACCCCTCCCTGGCAGGCAGCCCGGGATCCTTCTGGTCGTTGTGGCCGAACTGAAGGAGCACCACATCGCCGGCGCGCAGCTCGTGGAGCAGGGCAGCCCACAGACCCTCTTCCCGGTGGCTGCGCAGCGTGGCGCCGCCCTTGGCGGTGTTGAGCACGGTGACCGTGGCGACGGTGCGGTCGCCGGAGGAGAAGGCGGCCTGGAGGCGGGCGTTCAGCGGAGCCCCCAGGTGGGGACCCCACCCTGACATGGGTGTCTCGTGCGCGGGGCAGACGGCGACGGTCGAGTCGCCGGCGAGGAGGACCCGCGGCATCTGATTCACGTGATTCATCCCTTTACCGAGCCGATCGACTCACCGTTGGCGAATGTCCTTGGCGTGACGGATGGACGGCGGGAACCGGGAGGTGAGCGGTGTGTCCTCCTGGCCCTGGCAATCGATCTCCAGATGCTCCCGCCGCCTCCCCTTCCCGCTTGAGCGAAGTGCACGCTAGGTTCGGCGGGAAACGGCTGTCAACCCTTGGTGTGACGATCCTCGCGGACACCTCGCTGACCTGTAAATCATGTGTGAACCGGCAGGTCAGTAACAGGGAGATGCTCATACGGTCCGGATGCCCACGTCGTGTGGGGTGCGGCCATCGCCCTCTCGACAACGTCGTGTGCCGCAGCGTAACTTGCTGTGAAAGCGATTTCCTCAAGGTAGGGGCCGCTGTTCACCGCTCGGCGTGCATGTTCCGCCGTACCGCGCGTCGACCCGCCGAGCGAGTAGCGCCCCCCCGCATCCCTCGCCGCGCCGTCGGAGGCCCCGGCTCGGCCGCCGCCCGGGGCATGGCCCCCCGCCCCGAACGCGGCACCGGCGCCGGAGCCGACCCCTTCACACTCGACCTGCGCGACGATCCGTGCCTCGCAGCGCTGTACCTGAAGGCCGGGCACCACGACGGATACCGCCGCGACCAGGACCCGTTCGCTCTCGGGATCACGATCGAGGACAAGATGTCCGTCCCGGTCGACTATCGCCGTGGTGCCACCCTCACGTACTCCCTCAACGCCCACAGCCCGTGGGAAGGCTACGTGGTCTCGATCAACGGCACGCGGGGGCGCGCGGAACTCCGCGTCGTCGAGCGAGGACACATCCGGCTCGACGGCGGCGGCAGGATCGCCCTCGACCCGAGCGCCACGCCGGGAGCCTCGGCCGTCGACCCGGTCCGCCCGGTCGAAGACCGCCTCGTCGTGCAGAAGCACTGGAACTGGGCGGAGGAGGTCGTCATCCCCGACGGGATCGGCGGACACGGCGGTGGCGACGCCATCCTCCTCGAAGACGTCTTCCGGCGAGACCTGCGTCTGCACGCCGACCCGCTCGGCCGCGCCGCCGGGCATCTCGACGGAGTGCGCGCCGTGGCGGTCGGCGGCCCGGTACAGGAGGGGTTCACCGAGGTCACCCCGGAGACGCTCCACACCGCCGAGCAGGGCTACGGCTTCACCGACACCACCGACATGATCAGCCGCGACCGCGGCAGCGCCCTGGACGCCCTGCAGCGGGACTTCGTCGCGAAATTCGGCGGGCGGTACGAATTCTCCGCGGACGTCCCCAACGGTGTGTACGCGGTGACCGCTCATGTCGGCGACCTGCTCGGCTCGGCGCGGACGAGCCTCTCCATCGAGGGCGAAGACGTTGGCGGACTCTCCAGCAGCCGTTCCGTGGTCAAACGCACCTTCACCGACGTCGTGGTGACCGACGGGCGGCTCAGCGTCGTGATCTCCGGCCAGACGGCCCACCTCAACGGCCTGGAGTTCACGAGGATCGACGACCGTTCCTGCTAGTGCCGATCTTGTGCGACGGTCCGTCGACGTGGCCGGGGCGGACCGTTTCGCTTCCGGTGGCCGATGGCGAGCATGGTGGCGGGCCGGGAGGCGACACCGAATCGGCGCCCAGTTGGGGCAGTAGGTTGTTCCGATGACCGATTCCGTGCCGCCCGGCGGCGCTGTCCTTGATGCGCACGAACTGGATGCCCGTTGGGCGGATGCCTGGCGGCCGGAACAGGTCGCGGAGCGGCTGGACGGGGTCGGTGCACCCTGGTGCGTCGTGGCAGGGTGGGCGCTGGATCTGTTCCGCGGAGGGCAGTCGCGGCCGCACGGCGATCTGGAGATCGCGGTGCCCGCGGCGGGGTTCGCGGAGATTCGGGACCGCTTCCCCGAGTACGCGTTCGACGCGGTGGGTTCGGGACGGGTCTGGCCGAATGCGGGAGCTCGGGCGCTCGCGGGCACGTACCAGACCTGGCTGCGGGATCCGGTGAGCGGTCAGTTCCTGTTCGATGTCTTCCGGGAGCCGCACGAGGACGGGACGTGGATCTGCAGGCGGGACGAGAGCTTGCGGCTGCCGTACGACGCGATCATCGAGCGGACTGCGGGAGGCATTCCCTATCTGGTGCCGGAGCTGGTGCTGTTGTTCAAAGCGAAGGCGGCGCGGCCCAAGGACCACGCGGACTTCGACGGGGTCCTGCCGCTGCTGAGCCGGGCGCGGCGCGACGCTCTCAGCGGGTGGCTGACACGCGTGCACCCCGGACATCCCTGGCTTGCGAAACTGGCGAGGCGGTGACGTGGGCCCTGCCTGTGAACGCCACGGGCAGTTGTGGGCACCGAGGGATGGGCGGCCGCGGTCGTCATGATCCCCTGACTGGTGTCGGGAAACGGTCACGCGCTGTGCGGAAGCGATCGCGGAGCTCCCCTGCCCCGCATCTCCGGGATCCGCCGGCTGCGGACGCCTCTGCCTCCGACTAGCCTGTCCTCGATCAGCGACCACACCCGCCCGGCCGCGGACCGTTGCGGGGGAGCGGGCTGGGAGCATCGGTCGCGAGGGGGACGTATGGCCGACGACAAGCAGCGGGAGAACGGCGAGGGAGACGTCGCGGGGCTCCGGGCCTGGGCCGCCGTCGCCGTTCGCCAGGCGTACGAGCTGTGGCCCCAGGTGCGGACGAATCCGCGGCTGGACGCGTCGCGGTTCGTGATCGAGCATCTGGCCACCGTCGAGAGGCTGTTACCGGCGGAGGACCCGGCCCGGGCGGCCGTTGTGCCCTGGCTCGGGCTGCTGATGCAGACCCGCCTCAAGGGCCGGCCGCACGCCGAGCCGGGAGAGCGGGCGGCCGCCCTGAGCCATCTCCGGTGGACCGACCGTGCCAGGCCGCTGAACGACCGGCTCGCCATGATGGCCCGGAGCAACCTGGCCGAGCTGCTCATCCCGCCGGGCATTCCTGCGGAGGTGCGCGACGGCTCGGCGCCGCCCGCCCTGGCCGAATCCCTGCGGGAGCGGCTGACCGAGGCCCTGAACGTTCTCGCCCGCATCGTCGCCGGGGACCTGACGACGCGCGAGAGGATGCTGGCCGCCATGGAGCGCGTCGCGACGCTGCTGTCCTCGCTCCCCGGCCCGCCCGAGGAGAGTCCGCCGTCTCCGCCCCAGGACGCCGACGAAGGTGAGGTGGCGGCGGGGCCGGCCGCCGGTGCGGTGCCCCGCGGCGAGGAGCCCGTGGAGGAGGAGCTGGCCGACGCCGTCCAGCAGCTGGTGGACTGGGCGCGCGGGGACGCGGTGCGTTTCGCGCGCCTGCTGGAGTGGCTGTGCGTCACCGTGAACGATCCCCGGACCTCCATGGCGGACGCCGGCCGGGCACTGGCGGATCTCGGCCTGGACCAGCCGCGGTTCACGCCGCTGCGCGAGCTGCTCGCCGCGCTCCGATCGGGCGGGCAGGATCCCCGGTCGCTCGCCGAACGCGTCCGCAGTGCCGCGCGGACGGCCAGGGAGGTGTTGCTCGCCTTGCCCGCGGACGCACCCGAGCGGATCCGCGTCGCCAAGTTCCACGCGGCCCTGCTGGTGGCGGGGAACCTCCGGATGCCCGAGTCGCTGGACTTCGGCGAGGTGGACGTGGCCGCGACGCGGCCGGACCCCGACCCCGCGGCGCGTTCGCTCTGGCGGCGAGAGCTGAGCCTGGAACTGATGCTGTCCACCGTGATCGACAACCTGTGGGTGTCGAACGGCGAGATCGCGCGCGTGGAGCGGAGCGCGGCATGGCTCCGGGAGTGGATCGACGCCCTTCCGGCGGACGGGGCGCAGGCCGCGGCCGCCCGCCGGTACCTGTCCGCCCTCCTCGCCCATCGCGTCGCCACCGCCGCCACGCTCGGAGGCAGCCTCCAGGATGGCGTCGCCGCCCTGTCGATGACCAAGGGGCTGTCCGCCACCGATGAACGCGACGACGTACAGGCGCTGTCCAGCCTCCTGGCCGGGTTCCAGGTGGCCCGCCGCAGCCGTGACCAGGCCGCGCTGGCCCGCGCGGCAGAGGACCTGATCCAGACGCTGAGCGTCCGGTACGCCTCCCCCGCGCCCGACGCGGGCACGCGCTTCGTCATCACCGGCACGCTGGGCCTGGCCCACAGCGAACGTGCCGCCCGCACCGGAGACCAGGCCGACCGCCGCACCGCCGTCCGGTACCTGCGGGAGGCGGCGGAGACCGATCCGGCCACGATCCCGACGCTGTTCGCACCGTACTTCCCCACTGCGCGGGCCCAGATGATGACCGAGCTGGCCAGGGCCGACCCCCGCCGGGAGGTCATCGACCGCGCCATCGCGGAGGTCCACGGCGTGATCGAGACTTCGCGGACGGTGCCCTGGGACGAAGCCCGGCTGCGACTCGACCTGGCCCGGGCCATGCTCCACGCGACCACCCACCGCAGTGACCTCAGCCTGCTCGACCCGTGCATCGCCGAGCTGAGCCGGGTGCGCGCCCTGGCCGCCGAAGGCCACGGCCTGCCGTTGAACGTCGAGGTACTGACGGAACTGTCCACGGCCTACTGGATGAGCGCGGTGACCGGTGGCGGGCGCGCGAGTGAGGACTGGAAGGCGAGCCTGGACACCCGCCGCGAGGCACTGGAGCTGATGGCCGCCGATGTCCTCCTTCAACTCGGCGCAGAGCACGCCCTGTCGGTGGCCCGGGCCGCGACCGGCCACGTGCTGTGGCTGGCCCTGCGGTGCGCCGAGGACCGCCGCCCCGCCGAGGCCGTGGAGGCGCTGGAGCTCGGTCGGGCCCTGGTGCTCCAGACGGCCGCGGCCGCACACGGCGTGCCCCGGCTGCTGGCGGACCGCGGTCACTCCGACCTCGCCGAGCGGTGGCGGGCGCAGGCACCGCAGCATCCACTCCAGCGGGGTCCGCGCGAGGGGGATCGGGGCGAGGGAGCTCGGGTCGAGGCCGATCGGGTCGAGGTCGATCGGGTCGAGGTCGATCGGGTCGCGGGCGATCGGGTTGAGGGGGACGCGGCCGAGGGGTATCCGGCCGAGGGGCATCCGGCTGAGGGGGATCCGGCCGAGGGGCATCCGGCTGAGGGGGATCCGGCCGAGGGGCATCCGGCTGAGGGGGATCCGCTCCGGCCGACGAGAGCGGCCGTGGTGGCGGCCCCGGCCCCCGGCGCCGAGCTGCCGAGCAGCCTGCGGCGCACCGCACTCGCCGCACTCGGAGCGGGAAACGGCACCGGCGCACGGGAGTTGCTCGGCACTCCGGACGCTGCCGCACTGACCGCCGCGCTGGCCGCCTCGGGCGCCGACGCGCTGGTCTACCTGGTCCCCGGCGAGGGCTTCCGCCCCCACATCCCGGGACGCGCGCTGATCCTGCGCCCCGGCCGCGCCGAGCCCGCCGTACTCGCCCTGCCGCTGCTGCTCGCCCCCGGCAGCCACCAGTTGGAGCGGTACCTCGCCGCCGCCGCCGACCGTTCCGGCAAGGCGGCCGACCCGGACGCGTCGCGGGCGGCGCGGGAGGCCGCCGAGACGGAATGGCAGGCGGCGCTGAGCGAACTGTGCGACTGGGCCTGGCCCGCTGCCGTAGGGCCGGTCCTCGACTCCCTCGAACCCCTCGGCCGGCCGCCGAGGATCGTGCTGATCCCCTGCGGTCCCCTCGGAGTCGTCCCCTGGCATGCGGCGCGCAAGCACATCCCGCTGGGAGGTTACCGCTACGCCTGCCAGGACGCGGTGTTCAGCTATGCCCCGTCAGGGGCGCAGTTCCTGCGGGCCACCACCCGCGACCGGCTGCCCACCACCGGGCGCCGGGTGCTGGTCACCGACCCGCGACTCAGCCTGATATGGGCCGAGTTCGAGACGGAGGCGCTGCGTTCGGCCTGCTACCCGGACGCCCGGCGCTACGGCAGGTACGTGGCGGCCGAGGGCGTGCCGGATGCGCCGGGGAGCTGCGAGGACCTGCTGGCCGTGCTGCCGGGCGGCGGTCAGCCGGCGGCGGTCGTGCACGTGTCCTGCCACGGCGTGGCCGGTCCGAGTCCTACGCGATCGGCGCTGTCGCTGGCCGACGGCGAGCTGACCGTCGCTCGGATCCTGGACGACGCCGCGGCCGCGGAGCCCGGCCCGGAGGGCCCGCTGGTCGTGCTCAGCGCCTGCGAGACCGACCTGAGCACGGGCGACCACGACGAGGCACTGACCCTCTCCACCGCCCTGGTCGCCCGGGGTGCGGCCGACGTGGTCGGCTCCCGCTGGGCCGTCAACGACAGCGCCACCGCGCTGATGATGGCCGTCTTCCACCACTTCCTCACCAGCCAGGACCTCGCTCCCGCCGACGCGCTGCGCGCCGCCCAGCTGTGGATGCTCGACCCGGACCGCCGGCCCCCGCCCGCCCTGGGCGACCCGCTGCACCGCGAGGCCGCCCGCGCCGACCTGCACGAGATCGCCATGTGGGCGGCCTTCACCCACCAGGGCAACCCCGCCACACGCTGAGCCCCGCCCGCGCGACGGCGCCGGACGTTCAGCACCCGCCCGGGACCTCGTCGACCACTCGCGAGCCACCCGAGAACTGGCCGATGCCGGACTGATGTCGCGTCAGGCGAGGTGGCGTGACCCTGGGCTCGTCGTCCGTCCTGCCCGGTGGTCGGCATGCGGGCTTACGCGCGGTGAACATCGTGGGTGGTCGTGGCGGAACGGGACGAGGGCCAGTCAGGTACGTGCGGGTCTCTCCCCTGCGCCGGCCAGGGCCCGCCGGACCTCGGCCGCGGGGAAGGGAGTGCGCTTGCTCCGCGTCAGCAGCCGATGATGGAAATCGTCCAGGACGATCGCGTGCGGAGCGTGACGGTCGATGATCGCGCCGATGTCCGGCGGAACGTCGGCGGGTCGGTGGCCATCGACCCATCCGCGCAGGAAGGCCCCGTGTTCGGTGCCACCACGCACGTCGGCCGGCAGGTGGTGACGAAGCAGGTGGTGGCGAAGCAGGTGGTTCGGTGCGTAGGAGCGGTCGTACACGAGGTGATCAGCGAGGAAGTCGCACTCCTCGGCCGAAAGTTCGAAGTCGCGGCTCAACGCGAGCCCGAAGTCCGCGAAGTACACCCGCCGGCCGTCGGTCAGCAGATTGGCGAAGTGCGTGTCGAAGTGGACCAGTCCGCGCGCGCTCATGAACGCTGTCCCTCGCAGCAGTTCCTTCTCGACCCATCGACAAGGCGACTCGCCTCCCGGCTCCGGCAGGGCCGCATCACGGAGGTCGTCGAGCCACGCGGCGAGCGTCTGTGGCACATGCTCCAGGAAGAGCACCAGGCTGAAGGAGGACCTTCCGATGGCCTCCAGTCGGCGGCGAACGGCCGGTGAACCCTCCCAATGCGCGACGGCCCCCTCAACGCCCCCGAGCCCGTCGACGAAGCCGGCCGGGGGACTGTCGGGCAGAACCCGCCAGTGATACAGCAGCGGGAAACCCGCGTACTCGTTCTTCAGTGCCCAGCCAGTCGTCATGATGTGCGCGGCCAGCTCACGCCAGGCACCGAACCCCGCCGACCCCACTCCGTACTGGTAGAAGAGGGGAAGTTCGAACACGTTCTCGGTCGATCTCACGTGCTCCGGCTGCAACTCGATGTCCGTCAGCGGGACCCGCTTGACGAAGACCCGTATCCCCTCGACTTCCATCTCCGCCGACCTGCCGCCGATACCGGAGCCGAGACTCGGCGCGGCGGCCACCGCATCCTCGAGCCGACGGTCGCTGAACAGGGACAGCCGTGCTCCCACGGCCGCGTAAGCGGACACTCGCGCGGCATGCGCTGACTCGGTCACGTCCATCGGCGGCTCCAGCCTGACATCGGAACTGACTTCGCAACGGCGCTGCGGCACTCCAACCCCGGTCAACCGTCCCCCGGGTTGCAGGGCCGCGTGCGGGGGCGACGGCGCCGATGAGGGCGCTGCGGATCTCGGACGACAGCGCCCACAGGAAGTTCCAAGGGGCAACACACCCGGCGCACAACGCCGTTAAGGTATCGATGATCCATCACGCCGATCAAGGTACGACGGACTGCCGACTGCCGACTGCCGACTGCCGACTGCCTACGGACCACAGACTCAGCCCTGCCACCGCACCGCCATCGCCACTGCCACCAGAACGACGATCAAGATCGAAAACCCCTCCAGTACCGGCCGGTATCCACCGACCTCTCCCAGAGAAGGTTTCGCATGCGCATTCGAGTCATCGGCGTCGCCCTCGCGGGCCTCACGCTCGCCACCCTCGCGACCCCCGCACAGGCGGCGGATCTGCCGGCGCCGAACATCGGGGCCGTCCGCACCGTGCAGCTCCAGGCCATGGCGCAGGGCGCACCGGGCGCACTGACCCTCATCGACGACCAGGGAACGTACTACGGCGTCGCGAGCGGCAAGGCGAACACGGCCACGGGGGCCAGGATGGACACCGGGCGGCGGTTCCGGATCGGAAGCGTCACCAAGACTTTCAGTACGGTCGTCCTGATGCAGCTGGTCTCCGAGGGCCTCGTCGATCTGGACGCGCCTGCCAACACCTACCTGCCCACGCCCCTCCCGAGCAGCTCCATCACCGTGCGGCACCTGCTCAGCCACCGCAGCGGGCTCTACGACTACACCAACGACATGTTCTACTACACCGTTCCGGGCTTCGAAGCGGTGCGGAACAAGACGTTCAGCTTCCAGGAACTGATCGACAAGTCCACGGCGCATCCGCTGACCATCACACCCGGCTCCGGTTACACCTACTCCAACACCAATTTCGTGGTGATCGGCCAGATCATCGAGCACCTCACGGGCAAGCCGGTCGCCGAGCAGTACCAGCAGCGCATCTTCGAGCCGCTCAAGCTCGGCAACACCTCCTACGTGCACCCCCTGACCAGCATCGCCGGGTCCTCCGCGCGCGGCTATCTGCGACCGGACGACACCACGCTTCCCCTGGTGGACTCCACGGAACAGACGGTCTCCTGGGCGCAGTCGGCCGGCGCGATCATCTCCAACGCGGAGGACCTCAACACGTTCTTCAGCGCCCTGCTCTCCGGCGCTCTGCTTCCGGAGAGCGCCCTGCGGCAGATGACGACCACGGTCCCCGTCAACGCGGACGGCAGCCAGTCCTACGGTCTGGGACTGCGCGCCAGGAAGCTGTCCTGCGGTGTGACGGTCTACGGGCACACCGGCACCGTGCAGGGGTACTACACCTGGGCGTTCGGCGCCTCTGACGGCAGCCGCACCATGACCTCCATGGCCAACACCTCCAACAACGGGACCGTGAACACCACGCTGGGCGCAACGCTGGAAGCGGCGTTCTGCGGCACCGCCCCGGCGGCGGCTTCCCTCAGGACCGCGGCGGCGGTGGACGACGGGTTCCGCGAGGAGATCGCCCCGGACGTCGTCCGCGGTCGCTGATGACCGCGTCCGGGCCGCCGCGGCGCGGCTGACGACGCGGCACCCCGGACACGGAGACCGATGACGAGTGGCGGCCGTGCCTGCCGCGCAGCGACCGGCACGGCTCACGATGCTGCGGCAGATCTCCTCCTCGGCCGGCTCGGCGGGCGCGGCATCCGCTGCCGGCTCATGTCCTGCTCGAGGACCGGAAGCCGTCGCCGAACCGGTGACCGACCGGCGAAAGCGGCACGGCTACCAGGGCACTTCCCCGTTTTCGTCCTGGAAGGTTCCTGTCGGACCGTCCGCGTCGAGAGTCGCGAGACGCACGACGACCCTGGCACTCTCCTCAGGCGTCCTTCCGATTCCGAAGGCCGCGGTCAGGTCGGTCGCGGTAGTGCCGGGCTCGACCGCGTTGAACTTGATGCCCGGCTGGGACTTGGCGTACTGGACCGTGAGCATGGTGGCCGCGGACTTCGAGGCGGAGTAGAGCGCCAACGGCAGGTTGAACTCCGGCCGGTCCGGATCGGTCACTGCCCAGAACGATCCGGCACTGCTGGAAACGGTGACCACGGTGGGGTTCGAGGACTTGCGCAGCAGGGGAAGCGCCGCCTCCGTGACACGCACGATTCCCACCGCGTTGGTGTCGAAGGCCCGAAGAGCCGTCGGACCGTCGGTGACGCCGTCGCCCAGGATGCCCGCGTTGTTCACCAGGACGTCGAGCCGGCCCTCGGCCGAGTCGATCGTCGCGAGCGCGCTGCTCACCGATGCGTCGTCGGTCACGTCGAGCTGCACGAATCGTGAGCCGAGCGCCGCCGCGGCCTTCTCGCCTCGCTCGACGTCACGCGCGCCGATGTAGACGACGTGGCCCAACGCCAGAAGCTGTCTGGCTGTCTCGAAGCCGATGCCCTTGTTGGCCCCGGTGATCAGTGTGATGGTCATGTGTATCCTCACGAGGTATGTGGCCCGAGTAGGCCGTTGTCGGTGTCGACTGTTCTGTGCGTTGGCAGCGGTGATCCCGGAGGTCAGCCGGTCAGCTGCCGAAGGAGTTCTCCGGCGTCGTGCAGGGCGGTCATGTGCACGAACCGTCCGTTGCGGACCTGGTAGATGGCGTACTCGACGATCTCGAACGAGGCGCCGGTGGGAGCCACACCGAGCCACTCCTTCACCGGAGTGCCGGTGTTGACCAGACGCGCGGCGAGACGGTCACCGTCGAAGAGCAGTTCCTCGTGATGCGGGATGGTCGTCATGGGTGGTTGCCTCTCAGATCTGGTTGAGGCCGCCGTCGACGTACAGGCTCGAACCGGTGATGAAGCTGCTCTGCTCGGAGGCGAGGAAGGCCACGGCGGCGGCGATCTCCTCCGGGCGCCCGAGCCGGCCCATCGGTACACGCGTCGCCAGTTGCTGCTTGAACCGCTCCGGGGCGGGGGTGAGCCCCGACAGCGCAGGGGTGTCGGTCGGGCCGGGCGTGATGGTGTTGACCCGGATGCCGCGTGTCCTGAGTTCGTTGGCCCAGGTCCGGGAGAACGATCGGGTGGCGGCCTTGGTCGCCGCGTACACGCCGAGCGCCTCGTCGCCGACGTCCACGTTGGTGGAGCCGTTCAAGATGACCGAGGCGCCGTCGTTGAGCAGGGGCAGCGCCTTCTTGACGGTGAACAGCATGCCCCGGACGTTGATACCGAAGAGGGTGTCGAAGTGCTCCTCGGTGACCTGCTCCAGCGGCACGAGCGAGGCGACGGAGGCATTCGCGAACAGTACGTCCAGGCCCCGTCCCCGGCCGCGGATCGTCTCGTAGAGCCGGTCCAGGTCGGCCAGGTTCGAAATGTCACCGGTCACCGCGGTAGCCGCTGAACCGATCACTTCGACGGCCGCGTCGAGTTCGGTCTTGCGCCGGCCGGTGATGAACACGTGTGCGCCCTCGGCCGCCAGCCGTACGGCACTGGCCAGGCCGATCCCGGTGCTGCCCCCGGTGACGAGAGCGGTCTTGCCCTCAAGTAATCCCACGTGAACGACCTCCTTCGACTTCTGCAGCGATCGCCGCAGAAGTCGAAGGTAGCACTTCTGCATCGATCGATGCGGAAGAGGTAGACTGCGGGAGTGGAGACGAGACGAAGGGGCCCGATCGGCCGACCGCGAGGATTCAACGCCGACGAAGCTCTCGAGCGCGCCATGCTGGTCTTCTGGGAGCACGGCTACGAGGGGGCCAGCCTGACCAGCCTGACCGACGCGATGGGCATCTCCACCACCAGCATGTACGCGGCCTTCGGCAACAAGGAAGAGCTGTTCCGCAAGGTTCTGGAGCGCTACACCGAGGGCCCGAGCGCATACCTGCCCCGGGCCCTGGAGGAGCCGACCGCCCTCGGCGTCGCCACCGCGATCCTGGCCGGCACCGTTCGAACCACCACCCGCCCGGCCCATCCCCACGGGTGCCTGGGCGTCCAGGGCGCCCTGACCACCAGCGACTCCGGGCAGGAAGTCCGCGACCTCCTCGTCGACTGGCGCAACAACGGCTACTCCCGCACCCGAGAGCGGTTCCAGCGAGCCGTCGACGACGGCGACCTGCCCCCCGAGACCGATCCGGGGCTCCTGGCCCGCTACCTCACCACCTTCGCCTACGGCATCGCCGTACAAGCCGCGAGCGGTGTCGGCCGCGAAGAACTCCAGGAGATGGCCGACGCCGCACTGCGCAACTGGCCACTCTTCTGAGAAGGCGGTTTACGAGTCTTTGAGTGGACGAGTCTTTGAGTGGTTCTGTGGTCGCCTGATGGTGTGGGTGCGGGCGGAAATCTGCTGGTCCGCAGCCGGTGGTCTCACCCCCGGTCTGATCAACACCCGCCACCACTTCTACCAGTGGATCACCCGGGGCCTGGCCACCGGCCACAGCCTCTTCGACTGACTCGTCGCCCTCTACTCGATCTCCGGGTAGGTCAGTTCGATGAGGAAGTCCTGGTCGGCGGCCCCGGAGCAGCGGCCCTGGACGACTTCCGCTCCGCTCGTGGTGTCCTGGTCGCGCAGGCTCAGACACCCGTCGGTGCTGATCGGACGGATGCGGAAGTGGCTGACCGCCGACGGGCCGAAGGGCTCGATGCGGAACTGCTGGGACCGGTTGGTGTCGGCGCAGTCGTCGCGGGGCTCGAGCAGGTTCCGGCCCGGGCCTGTCAGCAGGACCGTCAGGCAGCCGATGCCGTGCTTCGGGTGGTGCCACTGGATCTGTACGAGGTCCCTGCCCACGGGTTCGAGGAAAACCTGGGGTACGACGGCATGGGCGCAGGGTTGTTGAGCGGCGACGGCGGTCTCGTAGCGGCCGGTGCGATCCCTGCCTTCGGTCACGCACAGCTCGGGTGTACGTGCGGGGTGGATGCGGGCCCAACTGCCCACGGCCAGCAGGCGCAGCCCGGTCACCGGAACGGCGGGCAGATCGGGCGACGGAGACACGTCGCGGACCAGACTGCAAGCCCCAAGTGTGCCGACGGCACCGATGCCCGCGGCGCCGAGCAGGCCGGCCGCCCGGCGCCACCATCGCGGGGCGTGCGTCGGGACGGACTCACTGCCCACGGAAGCTTCACCCTTGTCGCCGTCATGGTCATGGGTGGGTGCGGGCTCACCGGCGGCAATACGGCGGTGCGCCTGGAGCCACTGACGTGTCGCCTCCTCGCCGAGGCCGCAGGCGCGGGTGAAGGTGTCGACGAACCGTTCGCGGGGCAGGGTCGCGCGGCCGAGCGTGGTCGCCACGGTGCTGGCGGGCAGGGTGTCGGCCTGTGCCGTGGCCTTGCTCTCGAGCTGCCGGTAGGTGAGTCCGGACCACATCCGCAACGCGCGCAGCGCCGCGACGAACTCCCCGGGAGTACTGGCCTGTTCGGGCCTCGGCGGCTCGGGTAAGGCCCTGTCCGTCTTGGTCATGATCCCAGCATGGCTCAGCGAGCGGTGACCGGACGACTGGGAAATCAGCCCTGTTCGAACACGTTCGGAACACGAAGAAGCATTGTTCCGAACGTACGTGAACGCTGCTTCTCCTTGTCGGCTCCCCGGCCGTGTGGACATCCTCGATCTCGGGCCGACCACTGGGGGCAAGGCGGCGGCGACCCGCCCGGGTGCGACCACCGCGGGCGTCCGCCACCGCCGCGGAGGCTCCACAGATGCCGGCCTCGGCTGATCGGACTTCCCTTACCACCTCACCGAAGGAGACAGTATGCGGCTGCGCAGAATCGGTACCGCCGCCGGAGTCGTCATGTCCGCGATGGCTGTTGCCGCCCTCACCAGCGGCACAGCTCACGCGGCCACGCACTCGGTCACGTCGGGATACTCGTCACTGGGCGGCTACGGCAGGGCCGAAGTGTCGATGTCGGGCGGCTCGTACAACCTGGTGGCCTGCGACCTGGGCTCGGCCGACGGCAACCGCGCCGTCGCGTTCATCTGGAACAACAGCACGGGCTTCTATGACTACCGGCACGCCGCGAGTGGCAGCGGGGTGTGCGTGACGGAGGGATGGGAGTACCTCCCCAGCCCGACGCCCGGGACCTACTACCTCGAGATATGCCTGCGCAACGGGGCCAGTGGAGCCGACTTCGCCTGTAGGAGCACGTCGTTCTACTACAACGGCGTCGGGTAAGGCCCGGACGACAGGTCCGGCAGGTCATGCCGGGCCTGTCGCTCCATGCGGGACGGGCCTGCGGACGGCAACCAGGCCGAGGGCACCCGCATCGGGCGGCGGGGGGTGTCGGCGGTCTCTGAACCTGGACCCCTTTGGGGTCGGTGAGTTTTGACCCCGTGTGTGCAGTTGTTCACCCGGTTGCCGCGCTCGGTGTGCGGCCGATGTCACGGTTTTTGAGCCGGTAGGAGTCTCCCTTCAAGGAGAGCACAT
>NZ_JBHWKO010000055.1:0-43929 GCF_042731035.1 Streptomyces sp. NPDC059895 | reverse complement strand
GCCCCGGCCCGCCCGGCGGTACCGCCCCCGCCCTCCCACGACCCCGTCGTCCCGGCGCCCGCGCCGGTCGCGGTCGGCGCCCCCGACACCGGCCCCGTACGGCTGGCCGGGGCGGCCGTCCCGATCGGCCCCGGCCCGGTCGTCGCCGACGTCCGCGCCACCGCCGCCGTCAAGGCGCCCGTGCCCGAGCCCGGGCTGGTCGCCTCCTGGTCGCGGCCCCGCGCCGGTGCCAACGGCGCCGACCGGACCGCCGTCCCGGCCGCCCCGCCGGCGCCCCCGGAGAGCCCGCCCGGCTGGCGGCCGTGGCGGTTCCGCATGTCGAACGACGTCTGGGGCACCCCGGCCGTCGACGGCGACCTGGTCTACGTCACCTCCTTCGAGGTGCACGCCCTCGACGTGGCCACCGGCCGCCGCCGCTTCAAGACGCGGGACGTGGCCTGGTCGATGGCGGTCGCGGACGGCCGCGTCCACGCCTCCGACGGCCCGACCCTCTTCGCGCTGGACGCCCGCGAGGGCACCGACCTGTGGCGGCTGCCCACGGACGCCTGGGTGTACTGCCTCAAGGCCGAGCGGGGCACGGTCGTCACCGGCACCCGCGGCGGCGGCGTCCAGGGCTGGGAGGCCTCCACCGGCCACAAGCTGTGGGAGGTCACCGGCTGCCAGACCGACTTCGAGTCGCCGGAGGCCGGCCCCGCCCTGCACGACGGCACGGTCTACGTCTGGCAGGACGCCCGGCTGCGCGCCCTGGACGCCCGCACGGGCGAGGAGCGCTGGTCGTACCCCATCGGTGACTCGGCCTCCTGCGGCGGCGTCCCGGTCCGCGTCACCGCCGCGCCCGACGGCTACGCCTACATCTCCGCCGGCACCCGCGTCCTCGCCGTGGACGTGGCGAGCGGCATGGTGCGCTGGCACTTCGAGGCCCCGGCGGTCTTCCTCTCCCCGCCCGCCTTCGTGCCCGGCCCCGCCGTCACGGGCGGCGGCGTCTACCTCGCCGACTACCTCGGCACGGTCTACGCCCTCGACGCCACCGACGGCCGCGACCGCTGGCGCATCGCCACCGAGGCCCGCTCCTCGGTCGACCCGGTGCTGGTCGCCGCGGGCCACGTCCATGTCGGCAGCGGCAAGGGCCTCTACACCCTGGACGCGGTCACGGGCACGCCCAAGTGGCGTTTCCAGGCGGGCGGCGACATCGTGGGCGCGCCCGCCGTCGCCGAGGGACGCATCCACTTCGGCTCCACCGACCACCTGCTGTACACCCTGAAGGCCGACGACGGCCGGCTCCGCTGGAAGCTGGCGACCGGCGGCGAGATCACCGGCTCCCCGGTGGTCCGGGACGGGGTGGTGTACGCGTGCAGCAAGGACCGGTGCGTGTACGCGCTGGACGCGGAGAAGGGGACGGGGACGGCCCGCACGGCGTGACGGCGCCGTGCGGGCCGCCCGGTGCGGCAGAAGGCCCGCCGGGCGCCCGACGGTCGACCCTCGGTGACATGGCCGTGACAGAAATTGCCTAAAGTGGCGATCATGAATCGACGGGGACACATACGAGGACGCGGGCTCAGGCTCACCGCCGTGGCCGCACTGGTGGTGCTGGCGCTGACCGGTTTCTCCACCGGCCGCGGGCACGGCGGCAGCGGCAACGGCGACTCGGACGGCGGCGGAGGCGGAGGGTGCAGCAGCTCCGGCCAGGACCACGACGTCTCGTCGTCGGACAGCGGCGGAACGACGTCGTCCGGTTCGAGCGGCTACCACGACTACGACAAGGACGACGACGAGGACGACGACACCGGTGACGCGGGCGGCTCCGGCTCCTCCTCGGTGACCACGTCGGAACCGGCCTCGGTGGAACTGGTGAGCTGCGCGACGGCGGACCAGCCGTACGCCACCGTCGAGGTCACCAACCCGAACGACGTCCCGTACGACTTCGCGCCCTTCGTCTACTTCCTGGACGAGAACGACTCGATGCTCGACTCGGCCCAGCCGACCGTGAACGTGCCGGCGCACGGCACGACGAGCGTCCGGGTGGCGTTCGACGCCGACGCCGCGGGCGAGGCGCCCGACCACTGCGAGACCGAACCGACCGCCCAGCCGGAAGCCTGACCGGCCGCCCGACCGGAGACCGGGCCTACGGACTCCGGACACACGTCGGCCGCGGCGGCTCCCCTCCGCGCCGCCGCGGCCGATACCCGTTCCGGTGAGGTCCGGGTCAGACCGGCTCGTCCGTGGCGTGGATGTTGTCCGTGCCGGTCTCGGTGGTCTCCGGGGTCTTGGCGGTTGCCGCGGTCTCGGCGGGCTCCACGGTCTCGGCGGCCGCCTCGACCGGGTTCGCGGCGGTGAGCGGCTCGCTCGTCGCGTGGATGTTCTTCGTCTCCACGGCCGTGGCCGCGGCGTCCGTGGCGTGGATGTTCTCCGTGCCGATGGTGTCGCTCATGGTGAGTGCCTCCCCTGACAGTTCGGGTGCCCTGAAGTGATCACCTGTCCGGCGGCTCCCCACGGGCCGCCGGACAGGTGTGGTGACCGCTCACCGTAGTGCAACGGCCCAGGTCGCCCCGTCTGCCCCCCGACACGACGGCAACGACACGACGAGACTGCCGGGCGGCGATAAACGAACGATGAACGCCTGGTCGGCGTCCCGCTCCCACCCCACGGGCCGACGCGCCACCGCACGCACGCCCCGACGGGACTCAGGCCATGGCGAGCGGCTTCAGCAGGGCGCGGACGGAGTCGGCCTCGGGCGCTCCCAGCGCCTCGAACGACTCCAGGGCCTCGCGCCAGCACACCTGGGCCCGCCCGGGCTGCCCGATACCGCTCAGGGCGTGGCCGAGGACGAGCAGCACGTTGGCCCGGCGCCAGTCGCCGCCGATGCCGCGCAGGACGGTGAGCGCGGTCTCGGCGCTCGACGCGGCCTGCGCCGGACGCCCCGCGGCGAGATCGACCTCCGCCAGCCGGAACAGGGACATGCCCTCCCACAGGCGCTGGCGGCTGTCCCGGAACACCTTCAGCGCCTCCTGAAGGCGCGCCGCCGCCTCGGACAGCCCGCCGTGCTGGGTGAGGGCGAGACCCAGTGCGTACCGCCCGTTGGCGCCCTTGAGGGCGTGCCCCATGGCGTCGTACATCTCCGTGCCCTGCCGCGCCAGGGAGACCGCGCTGTCGGTCCGGCCGGTGGCGAGGTGGATGCGGGAGAGGTTGCACAGGGCGCTCGCCTCACCGGGGCGGTCGTCGCAGGCGCGGAAGCTCTCGATCGCGTGCGTCAGGTGGGCCTCGCCGTCGTCGTGACGGCTCCGGTAGAGCGCGATCACGCCGAGGACGTTGGACGACCAGCAACTGGCCAGCGGGTCGGTGGCGGCACTGGTCAGCTCGCGGGCGCGGGACGCCTCCTCGTCGGCCAGGTCGAACCGGCCGGTGACGCTGTGGGCGTAGGCGAGCGTGATCAGCGCACGGGCCTCCGCGCGCGGGTCCCCGCTCTCCCGCGCCGCCGCGCGCAGGGCCGAGGCGACACCCTCGTACGCCTTGGAGTTGGTGCCGGACTCGGCCAGGTCGACGGCCGCCCACAGCGCGTCGACCGCCCGCCCGAGCAGTCCCGACGCCGCGGACTGGCGTACGCAGGCCAGCAGCGACACCGCTTCCGCGTACAGCCAGTCCTGCGCCCGGTGCCGGTCCTGGAAGGTCAGGCCCGGGTACACCGGCACCGCCAGGTGATCCACCAGCCGGTCCCCGGGGCGTTCGATCGCGTAGACGCCCGCCGCCGTCGCCAGATAGAAGTCCAGCAGCCGGGACAGCGCCGCCTCCCGCTCGCTCGGCGGCCACTCGTCCCGTTCCGCGCACGCGCGCGCGTAGAGCCGGACCAGGTCGTGGAAGCGGTACCGGCCCGGGGCCGCCGACTCCAGCAGGGAGGTGTCGACCAGGGACTCCAGCAGGTCCTCGGTGTCCTCCGGCGGCAGGTCCAGTACGGCCGCGGCGGCGGCCAGGGAGATGTCGGGGCCGTCCGCCAGGCCCAGCAGGCGGAACGCGCGGGCCTGGGCGGGCTCCAGCTGGCTGTAGCCGAGTTCGAAGGTCGCCTTCACGGCCAGGTCGCCCGCCTGGAGCTCGTCCAGGCGCCGGCGTTCGTCGCCGAGCTTCGCCGCCAGGACCGACACCGTCCAGGTACGGCGGGCGGCGAGACGGGAGGCGGCGATGCGGATGGCGAGCGGGAGGAAACCGCAGGCCGCCACCACGTCGAGGGCCGCCTCCCGTTCCGCCGCCACCCGCTCCTCGCCCACGATCCGGGTGAACAGCTGCAACGCCTCGTCCGGGGACATCACGTCCAGGTCGACCGGGTGCGCCCCGGCCAGGTCCACCATCCGCACCCGGGACGTGACCAGAGCCGCGCACCCCGCCGTCCCGGGCAGCAGCGGACGTACCTGTGCGGCGTCCTTGGCGTTGTCCAGCAGCACCAGGACCCGTCGCCCGTCCAGCACCGAGCGGTACAGGGCCGCCCGCTCCGCCAGGGAGTCCGGGATGGCCGAGTCCGCGGTTCCCAGGGCGCGCAGGAAGGAGCCGAGGACCGTCTCGGGTTCCGCCGGCCGCGCGCCCGCGCCCTGGAGGTCGACGTACAGCTGTCCGTCCGGGAAGGCCGGGCGGGCCTGGTGGGCCACGTGCACCGCCAGGGTCGTCTTCCCGACGCCCCCGATACCGGCCAGCGCCGACACGGCCATCACCCGGCCGGTGCCTCCGTCGTCGCCCGACGCCCCGGTCAACACCTCGCTGAGCTCGGTCACGAAGGACGCGCGGCCGGTGAAGTCCGGTACCGTAGCCGGGAGTTGCGCCGGGCGGGCCGGTGCGGACTGCGCCTCGGCCGCCGGGGCCGACGGCTCCGCGAGGTCCGGGTCGGCCTGGAGGATCCGGCGCTGGAGTTCGCGCAGCCCCGGCCGCGGATCCACGCCCAGCTCGTCCGCCAGCAGCCGCCGGGTGTCCGCGTACACCGCCAGTGCCTCCGCCTGCCGGCCGCTGCGGTACAGCGCCAGCATCAGCAGCTCACGGAACCGCTCGCGCAGCGGGTGCGCCGCCGTGAGCGCCGTCAGCTCGGAGACCGCCTCCGCGTGGCAGCCCTGCTCCAGGTCCATCTCCAGGCGCGTTTCGAGGAGTTGCAGCCGCCATTCCTCCAGCCGGACGCGCTGCGCCTCCGCGTACGGGCCGGGCACGCCCGCCAGTGCCTCGCCGTCCCACAGCGCCAGCGCCCGGTTCAGCACCTGCCGGGCGTGGTCCAGGTCGCCGGCGGCCCGCGCCTTCTCGGCCTCGGCCGCGCACTCCTGCGCCACCGCCAGGTCCAGGACGCCCTCCCCGAGCCCGCGCACCGCGTACCCGCCCGACTCGCTCACCAGCACGCCCGGGTCCAGCACCTTCCGCAGCCGGGAGGCGTACGTCCGCACCGCCGCCAGCGCCTGCGAAGGAGGGTCCTCACCCCACAGCGCGTCGATCAGTTCGGCGGCCGTCGCCGTGCGGCCCTCGCGCAGCAACAGGGCGGCGAGCAAGGCGCGTTGCTGAGGGGACCCGGTGGCCAGCGGCTCCTCGCCGCGCCGGGCGCGCACCGGGCCGAGCACGTCGAAGCGCAACGCCGTCGGCTTCTCGGAGAAGCCGGGACGTCTCTGCTCCGGCACGCGCGGTACACGGTCGTCCATCGGGGTCTCCCTAGGCATCCTGACCAACGAGGTCAGTTTGCCCTGTCCGTGCGGGAACCGTCAGCCGTGCGAGACGCCGATCACTAGGCGGCACGCGGGAGACACACACCGCGCACACGCTCTCCGCACACGTCCGCGCGCGGGGGTGGCGGCCGGGCTTCCCGGCGTGCCTTGCCCCGGCCTCTCCTCGGCGTGCTGACGGTCCGTCGGGTGATGCCCGCACGCGCGCCCGGGCCGGGGTGGATGGCCGGGGGCCCGGCTAAAGGTCGAACACGGCCCGGAGGCCGATCTCCACCGCCTCCAGTACCCGCTCGTCCACCGGGCCGAGGTCTTCGGTGAAGTGGACGGCGGACAACGTCCGGAACTCGCCGAGCACGATGGTGCCGGCCGAGGGGGAGCTCACGGGGATGTCCACGAGCGTGGCCTCGCGTACCTGCTGCGGATAGACGAGTACGCACGTCGCCGACTTGTGCTGAGCGTTGAGGGCGTCGGAAGAGATGACCAGCACGTGCGCGGGGCCTCCGGCGAAGGGCAGTTCGTAGATGTGCCCACGCTTCACCGGCCCGCCACCCGCCCCCATCGCTCCAGGGTGTCGTCCTCGCTCTCGGCGGGCTCCGCGACCGTCGTCGTGATCCCGGCCTCGGCGCGCACACGCGCGGACTTCGCCAGTTCCTCGGTGAGCATTTGGCGGCGCAGTATGCGTGCCGTGTACGCGGAGGCGTTGCCCTTGGACTTGACGAACGCCGCCACGTCGTCCGGCAGGCTCATCGTCATGTTGATCGTCATGCCACCATCTTACTCGTCGCATGACGATCGGACGGGGTGGCGTGGCGTGGCGGGATAACGGGTGCGGCGGGGGCGCCTGTGGCCGGGTGGTCCGGAGTGGCCGCGTCCTCACCCACCGTGCACGATGTATCCGGATAAAGGGTGCAATCGCCTCGCGAAGGGATCCCCCGGCATGACGAGCGCCGACACGTCGGATGCGAAGGAACCACCGCGACGGGCCAGGGCCCGCGCCCGCGCCCGGGGGGCCGCCACCGCGTTCGCCGGGCTGGCCCTGGGCTGCGCGGGCGCGGTGGCGCTCGTCTCGTGCGGTACGGGCGGCGACGGCGGCGGCGCCACGTTCACCCCGACGCCCACGGGGGCCGACACCGTCTCCTTCTCCGGCGCGGTCCCCTCCGCGCTCTCCTCGCTCGGCGCGTCCGTCAAGGAGTCCGCCCGCGCGGCGGCCTCGGCCGCGGCCTCCTCGGCCTCCGCGCGCGCCTCGGAGTTCGAGGCGTCGGTGTCGGCGGAGGTCGCCCGCGCCAACGCCGCCGCCCAGCAGGAACTGAAGGACGTCGCGGGCAAGGGCAACGCCACCGCCGACGTGTCGCTCACCGGCAAGCCGCGGTCCGAGACGGGCGGCCTGCTCGCCGTCGTCGTGAACATCACCAACAGCACGGACGACGCCGCCTCCTACGCCGTCCAGGTCGACTTCCGCGACTCCGACGGCAAGGTCGTCGAGACCCGCTACGTCGGCGCCGAGAACCTCGGACCCGGCGACCGGGCCCACCCCCTCGCCATCAGCCGCAAACCCCCCGAGCCGCAGCTGACCGCCGTCGTCGCCAAGGCCCAGCGGTACTGAGACCCGCACGCCTCATTCACCCCGCGGACACCAGCGGTTGCTTCAATGGTGGACGACGCGCGTGACGAGAACGGGTGGTGGGGATGCGGGTCGTGACCTGGAACCTGTGGTGGCGCTTCGGGCCCTGGGAGGACCGGCAGAAGGCCATCCTCACCACGCTGCGCGACCTGCGCCCCGACGTCGTGGGCCTCCAGGAGGTGTGGGCCGCCGACGGCGAGAACCTCGCCGAGTGGCTCGCCGGCGAACTGGGCCTGCACTGGGCCTGGGCCCCGTCCCACGCCCCCGAGCGCTGGCGGCGGCGGATAGGGGGCGCGCCGGTGGACATCGGCAACGCGGTGCTCAGCCGGTGGCCGGTGGCGGAGACGGCGGTCCTCCCGCTGCCCGCCCCCGCCGACCTGGACGACGGCCGCCCGGCCCTCTACGCCCGGCTGGCCGCCCCCGCCCACGACATCCCCTTCTTCACCGCCCACCTCACCTCACAGCTCCACGCCTCGGCCGTCCGCCGCCACCAGGTCACCGCCCTCGCCGAGTTCGTCGCCCGCCACCGCGGCTCCACCCCCTTCCCGCCGATCGTCACCGGCGACTTCAACGCCCGGCCCGACTCCGACGAGATCCGCCTCTTCGGCGGCCACCTGACAGCACCGGTGGTGCCGGGCCAGGTCTTCCTCGACGCCTGGGAGTACGCCGACCCGGCCGCCCCCTGGGCCACCTGGGACGCCGCCAATCCGTACGTCGCGCTCGGCGGCTCGCCGAGCGCCCGCATCGACTACGTCCACGTCGGCGCCGTCCCCGGCACGCTGGGCCGCGTACGGGCGGTGCGGCGGGCGGGGGACGGTCCCGTCGACGGGGTGTGGCCGTCGGACCACGCGGCGGTCGTCGCGGACCTCACCGACTGACCGAGGCGAGCAGCGCCGCGAAGGCGGCGGGGCTGGCGGAGAGGACGGCGCCGGTGGGGTCGGCGGACTCGGTGAGGTGGATGGTGGCGGGGGAGGGGGCATGGGCGGCGGATATGTGGACGCAGGCCTCGCCCTCCTGGCAGTAGGACGACTTCTGGGCCGTGGCGGCGACGTGGACGCAGGCCTCGCCTTGGGCGCAGTAGGACGACTTCCGCCAGACGCTCGTGGTCATCTCGGCTCCTTCACAGCTTCTGGGCGATGGAACGGATCAAGTCGCGTGACTTCGAGGGACTCAACGCGAGGCCTTCGACAACGTCCAACAGGCGCCGGTACTTCTCCAGGTGCGCCTCGGAGTCCAGCAGTACAGGACCGTGGAATTGATCCAGTTGCACGGTGTCCAACTCCGGTACAGGACCGCGTAGATAGTTGATGGTCTGGCCCGAGCCGGGGAACGCCCCGATGTCGAAGGGCAACACGCGCAGGGTGATGTGGTCCCGCCCGCTCATCTCGACCAGATGTTCAAGCTGGGCGCGGGCAACGTCTCGACCTCCGACCTGCATGCGGAGGGCTGCCTCATGGATGACAGTGCTGTACGGGTTGGGAGTGGCCCGGAACACCACGTTCTGCCGCTGGACGCGGTGCGAGACGCGATGCTCGACTTCCGGCGGAGTGGGTGCCGGGATCGCGTGGCGGAAGATTTCCCGGGCGTGATCGGCGGTCTGGAGCATGCCCGGGATGTGTGCGGTGAAGGCGGTGCGGATGGCCGTGGCATGGTGCTCCAGCTCGGCGAGGGTGAGTAGTCCCGACGGAAGCACCTCGCGGTACGCGTCCCACCAGTGGCCGCGTGTCTTCTCTGCGGCCAGATCGGCCAGGGCGTCGATGTACGACTGATTCGTGCAGGAGTAGATGTTGGCCATTGCCCGGACGCGCTCCGGGCTCACTCCGAAGCGCCCCGACTCCACATTGCTGAGCTGTCCCTGACTCGTGCCGAGTGTGCGGGCGGCCTCGGTCGCCGTCATGCCCGCCCGCTCGCGCATCTTGCGCAACTCCACGGCCAGTCGGAGGCGGCGGGCCGTCAGAGGAGGTCGTACCGGCACGTCAGTTCCTCCTGAACGCATGTCTCATCTGGTCACCCACACGAGGGAGATATAAGCCCAACTATCTTGAGATGCCGCAAATGGAATTTGTGGCGCCCTATCTTCTTTCTCAGGCGCCTCGCCCGGAAGCGCACCGTGGACGCCACGGCAGAGACACCAGGCACTCGTCCAACTCCCCTCAGTGACCGGAGACTTCCATGGCCACCGTATCCCCGTCCTGGAACTACACCCTGCACCTTCCGCGTGATCCACGCGCACCGGGTATCGCGAGGGGCTCCCTGCGGCTGATTCTGGCCGCTCATGAGATGGGCGAGCTGACCGCGACCGCGGAGCTGCTCGCGGCCGAGTTGCTCACCAACTCGCACAGCCACACCGAGGGCCCGTACGCCCTGCGGGTCCTGTCGCCGCGGCCTGGGCGCGTCCGGGTGGCGGTGTGGGACACCGATCCCCGCGTCCCGCCCGGCTTCTCGGACGACAAGGCGGTCCCGGCCCCGCTCGACGCCGAGGGCGGCCGGGGCCTGCACCTGGTGCGGGCCTGCGCGGACGAGGTGGGCGTGTCCGTGCTGCGGCACCTGGGCGCGTCCAGGGGCGGGAAGCTGCTGTGGGCGGACTGCGGGGGTGGGCGGACGTGGTGAGCACGCGGTGCCCGTCCTGGCCGGGCGTAGCCATACTGGAAGGCGGAGCCACGTCCGTTCAGCAGGAGCAGATCATGAGCGCACAGCCCGAGCACGGCTGGGGAGCGATGCCCCTCCCGGCGATCCGCACGGTGGACGACCTGCGCAGCGCGCTCAGCCGCTACGGCTTCCCGGGCGACCGGGAGCGCTTCGAGGAGGAGCTGGCAGCCGCCATAGGAGCCTCACCGACCAACGACTTCGAGGGCGCCGCAGCGGTCGTCCGGGCCTACCGGCACCGGATCCTGATCAGGAACTCGCCCGAGATCATGGCTGCTCTGGAGGACGCGCGGGCTGGGGGCGGCGGTACGTGAACGGAGTCCCACTGGAGGAGGCCGAGCCCGCGAGGAAGGCGTTCGGCGACCTGACGGAGGGGGAGCGGGAGGCGGTCCGCGAAGCGCTCACGGCGATCGGGCGCGACCCGGCGGTGGGCCGTGAGATCCCCGGCTGGCGGCCGCCGTCCGTGGAGTACACGTACACCACTCCTCTCGCCCGTGACTCGGCCGAGGCGATCACGGTCGTGTACACGCACACCCCGGGCATGGGAGTGACGGTCGTCTACTACTTCCGGGACCCGCAGGTGGTGGACTGACCCGCCTCGGTCACCGCCCCAGGAACACCGGATTGGTGAACGCCGCCAGCGCCCCCGGCAGGGGCCCCGCCGCCACCTCGTGGCGTACCTCGGCCCGTACGTACGCCGCGTACGCGGCCGTCGTGCGCCACGCCACGGTCCCGGAGCCGGTCACCGGCAGCGGGTCGCCGGTGAACAGGACGCCCTGGTCGGTGATGAGGCGGACCGTGCAGCGGGGGGCGCCGGTCACCTCCAGGCGGACGGTCACCGGGGTGTCCCGGTCGACGTCCAGGCGTTCGCCGATGCCCGCGTGCTCGCCCCGGGCGCCGGTCGCGGTGAGGGACAGCGACAGCCTGCCGGACTCGGCGACGTAGGACCGCCCGGCGCGGATGCCGTCCTGGATCGCCCGGCGGGTGAGGTCCTCGGCCCACACCACCGTCTGGGGCAGGCCGACCACGTCCGGGTCGCGGTGCGCGTCGCTGCTGCCCATGGCCGGGATCCAGTCCCGCCGGCCCTCCCGCACCCCGGCCACCAGCATCGCGTCCCAGTCGGCCAGGGCGACCTCGTCGTCGGGCGTCCAGGGGCCGTTCCACACCTCGACCGCGTCGGCGTCCCCGAAGCCGAACTTCCAGCCGCAGCCGATGCAGGTGGCGTGCGGGTGGGCCGGGACGACCAGGCCGCCCGCCCGCCGGATCCGCCGCGCGAACCGGCCGAAGCGGTTGTCCCGCGCACGGTAGCGCCAGTCGACGAAGGTCCCGGGGTCGGTCCCGACGGCCAGCACGTGGCCGTTCCGCGTCGTGACCTCCTCACCCAGCAGGACCAGCAGGTCGTCGCCGGCCACGTCGGCCCAGTGGCCGTGCCCGGCGTGGGTGTTGTGCTCCGAGGTGTTGACGAAGTCCAGGCCGGCCGCGCGCGCCAGCGCCCCGATCTCGGCGGGGGTGCGGCGGCCGTCGGAGTACCAGGAGTGCAGGTGGCAGTCGCCCCGGTACCAGGCCGGGCCCCGCCCGCGCGCCCGCTCCGGCGGGTACACCGGCGCGGGGGCCTCGCCCGGTTCGCCGTACGTGAGGGTGATCGTCAGCTCGTACGTCAGCCCCTGCGGCGCCACCGTGTACGGGCCGAGGGCGATGTGCCAGGTGCCCGGCCGCACCGGACCGGCGACGTACCCGGGCGTCGCCTCGTCCGCCCGCAGGAAGAACTCGGTGCGGGCGCCCCCGGACCAGCCCCGGAAGCCCTCCCCGCCCAGCTCGGTGCCGCGTTCGTCGAAGACGCCGATGTCGAGCGCGTTGCCGGGGGTGCCGGCGGGGACGGAGGGGCGGTCGTAGGTGTACGCGACCCTGAGTTCCCGGACGCCCGGCGGGACGTCCACGGGCACGTACACGAAGTCCGGCGACCCGGTGGGCAGGGTGCCCCGGACGGTCCTCGTCTCCGGCTCCCGGCCGGAGGCCGCGGCGAAGCTCACGCCTCCCACCGTAAGCGCGGCGGCGGTGCCCGTCACGAACAGTGCGCGTCTTCCGATTCCCTGGGCGTCGTCACACATGTCCGGCAGTGTCGCGGGCCGGTGTGAACTCCCGCCGACGAACAGGGAATCCGCGTGCGTCGGGATGTCATGAACACGAACTGGCGCGGACGCGGGAGGCGTGCGGTGCCTTCCGGGGCCGGCCCGGAGATCCCGGGAGTCCCGCCCCTCCCGCCGCCCCCACGCCCGCGAACGCCCGGAATACGTGATCGTATGCTCGGACAATGACGACTTCCGCGAGCTCCGGAACCGGCCCCGCCGACCGCCCCGGCGGCACCGGCCCGACCGAGAACGCCCTGCGTCGCGCCCTCAAACGCGCCCGGGACGGTGTCGCCCTCGACGTCTCCGAGGCGGCGGTCCTGCTCCAGGCCCGCGGCGCGCACCTGGAGGACCTCGCCGCGTCCGCCGCCCGGGTGCGGGACGCGGGCCTGGAGGCGGCCGGCCGCCCCGGCGTCATCACGTACTCCAAGAGCGTCTTCATCCCGCTGACCCGGCTGTGCCGGGACAAGTGCCACTACTGCACCTTCGTCACCGTGCCGGGGAAGCTGCGCCGCGCCGGGCACGGCATGTTCATGTCCCCCGACGAGGTCCTCGACATCGCCCGCAAGGGCGCCGCCCTCGGCTGCAAGGAAGCCCTGATCACCCTCGGCGACAAGCCCGAGGACCGCTGGCCGGAGGCGCGCGAGTGGCTCGACGCGCACGGCTACGACGACACCATCGCGTACGTCCGCGCGATCTCGATCCGCATCCTGGAGGAGACGGGACTCCTCCCGCACCTCAACCCGGGCGTGCTGACCTGGACCGACTTCCAGCGGCTCAAGCCCGTCGCGCCGAGCATGGGCATGATGCTGGAGACGACCGCCGAGAGGCTCTGGTCCGAGCCCGGCGGCCCGCACCACGGCTCCCCGGACAAGGAACCCGCCGTCCGGCTGCGCGTCCTGGAGGACGCCGGCCGCTCCTCCGTCCCCTTCACCTCGGGCGTCCTCATCGGCATCGGCGAGACGTACGAGGAGCGCGCCGAGTCCCTCTTCGCGCTGCGGAAGGTCTCCCGCGCCTACCACGGCGTCCAGGAACTGATCATCCAGAACTTCCGCGCCAAGCCGGACACCGCGATGCGCGGCATGCCCGACGCCGAACTGGACGAACTGGTCGCCACGGTGGCCGTCGCCCGCCACATCATGGGCCCCTCCGCCTGCCTCCAGGCCCCGCCGAACCTCGTCGACTCCGAGTACGAACGCCTCATCGGCGCCGGCATCGACGACTGGGGCGGCGTCTCCCCGCTCACCATCGACCACGTCAACCCCGAACGCCCCTGGCCGCAGATCGAGGAACTCGCCGAGCGGTCCCGGACGGCGGGGTTCGAGCTGCGCGAACGGCTCTGCGTGTACCCGGAGTTCGTCCGGCGCGGCGAGCCCTGGCTGGACCCGCGCCTCCTCCCGCACGTGCGCGCGCTCGCCGACCCCGAGACGGGCCTGGCCCGCCCGGACGCCGTCGTCGAGGGCCGGCCGTGGCAGGAGCCGGAGGAGGCGTTCACCGCCACCGGCCGCACCGACCTGCACACCACGATCGACACCGAGGGCCGCACCTCCGACCGCCGCGACGACTTCGACGAGGTCTACGGCGACTGGGGCGCCCTGCGCGAGGCCGCCGCCCCCGGCATGGCACCCGAGCGCATCGACACCGACGTACGGGCGGCGCTGGCGACGGCCGCCGACGACCCGACGCGGCTCACCGACGACGAGGCGCTCGCCCTCCTGCACGCGGACGGCCCCGCGCTGGACGCCCTCACCCGGATCGCGGACGACGTGCGCCGGGCGGCCGTCGGCGACGACGTGACGTACATCGTCACCCGCAACATCAACTTCACCAACGTCTGCTACACCGGCTGCCGCTTCTGCGCCTTCGCCCAGCGCCGCACCGACGCCGACGCCTACACCCTCTCCCTGGAACAGGTCGCCGACCGCGCCCAGCAGGCCTGGGACGTGGGCGCGGTCGAGGTCTGCATGCAGGGCGGCATCCACCCCGACCTGCCCGGCACCGCCTACTTCGACATCGCGAAGGCGGTGAAGGAGCGCGTCCCCGGCATGCACGTCCACGCCTTCTCGCCCATGGAGGTCGTCAACGGCGCGACCCGCACCGGACTGTCCGTCCGCGAATGGCTCACGGCGGCGAAGGAGGCGGGCCTCGACTCCATCCCCGGCACGGCGGCGGAGATCCTCGACGACGAGGTCCGCTGGGTCCTCACCAAGGGCAAGCTGCCGACGGCCACCTGGATCGAGGTCGTCACCACCGCCCACGAACTGGGCATCCGCTCCTCCTCGACCATGATGTACGGCCACGTCGACCAGCCCCGGCACTGGCTCGGCCACCTGCGCACCCTGTCCCGCATCCAGCAGCGGACGGGCGGCTTCACGGAGTTCGTCACCCTCCCCTTCATCCACACCAACGCCCCCGTCTACCTGGCCGGCATCGCCCGCCCCGGCCCGACCACCCGGGACAACCGGGCCGTCACGGCGATGGCCCGGCTCCTCCTCCACCCCCACATCCCCCACATCCAGACCAGCTGGGTGAAACTGGGCACGGAAGGAGCGGCCGAGATGCTCCGCTCCGGCGCCGACGATCTGGGCGGCACCCTGATGGAGGAGACCATCTCCCGTATGGCGGGCTCCTCCTACGGCTCCTACAAGTCCGTCAAGGACCTCGTCGCCGTGGCCGACGCGGCCGGCCGTCCGGCGAAGCCGCGGACGACCCTCTACGGAGAGGTGCCGGAGGAACGGCAGCGCGCGGCACGGGCCTCGGACGGCCACCTGCCCGAACTGCTGCCGGTACTGGACTGACGACAGGGGGCAGGCGGACAGGAGCCTCACAGTACGATGATCCAACCCCCGGGCACCCGGGGGCCGAAGACTGAGGAGAGGCGTGCCCGTGGCTGCCCGACGGCTTCCCTCGTGGGCCTGGGTCACCGGTCTGACGGCCGGCGCGATCGTCGTGGTCGGTGCTCTGACGGTGAAGGCCGAACAGGGCCCGCATCCGACGGCGGCGTCGGTCGAACCGTCCGCCTCCGCCTCCGCCCCGGCGGGGACGAAGCCCGCCCCCGCCCCCTCCGCCAGCCCGACGGCCCAGCCCGTGCCGGACGGCTCCGGCACGGGCCGCCGCGTCGTCTACTCGCTGGAGCAGCAGCGGGTCTGGCTGGTCGACGCCGACGACCAGGCCCGCCGCACCTTCACGGTCTGGCCGGGCACGGTGAACCCGGCCCCCGGCAGCTACACGGTCTCCGTGCGCAAGGGCGCCACCACGGGCTCCGACGGCGTCGAGATCGAGCACATCATCTACTTCTCCGTCCAGTCCGGCGTCAACATCGCCTTCTCCAACGCCGTCGACGGCTCCTCCCCGCCCCCCGCCGCCGGCGGCCGGACCGGCGGCATCCGCATGGCGAAGGCCGACGGGGCGGCCCTGTGGGCGTTCGGGGCGACGGGGACGATCGTCCGGGTCGTGGACTGATCAGGCGTCCCGCCCGGACGGTGAGGTGATCAGGCGTCGCCCCCGGGTGTACGGCCCGCCGGCAGATACTGGACGATCAGCGTGATCCCGCTGAGGACGAAGACGCGCAGCGCCGCGTCCAGCCCGTTCCAGTCGCCGGACTGCCACATCGCGAACCACTCACCGCCGATCGCGATGAACCCGCCGCCGAACAGCAGCATCAGCATCAGCAGCCCGTAGGTGGAGAGCTGACGGGCACGCGCCTCGTCCCGCCGTATCCACAGCCAGGTACCGGCCAGGAGAACCAGCGCGGAGACGGTCTCCCACGCGATGATCGCGACGTACACCGCGTCCTGGAGCCACCGGCTGGTGACGGCCCGCCACATCAGGTCCTCGTCCTTGAACGTCGTGTCCATGGCGAGGACATGTCTCACGAACTGCTGATTGGTCCCGAAGTCGGTGATGTTCCCGAACGCGACAAGGGTGATGTAGAGGGCGACCGTGCCGGTGAGGACCGTGGCGGCCGTGGTGAGGGCGCGGGCGGTCGGGGTCGATGTGGGACGTGAGGTAGTCGTGGTCATGGGGGAGATCTGCCCGGCGGGGGGCGCGGCCTCCCGCACACATCACGCCAGAATGACGCCGTCGGCAACGGCGGTTCCCCGATACGTGGACCAAGCCTCCACCGCCTCGACGGCCCCCCGTCGCCTCTGTCGATTACAGTGACGAACGTCGTACGTACGGACGGTGCCCGGGAGGACTTGGTGGGTGCGACAACCGGCGCCGTCTGGGGCCGCAGCGAACAGCAGGACTTCCGCAGCCGGGTGCGTGGCACACTGCTGGGCGCGGCCGTCGGGGACACGCTCGGGGCACCCGTCGACACGCTGGACCTGGAGGAGATCCGCCGGGCGCACGGCCCCGAGGGCCTCGTCGACCTCGCCCCCGCCTACGGCCGCCGCGGTGCCGTCACCCACCTCACCCAGCTCACCCTCTTCACCGTGGACGGCCTGATCCGCGCCCAGGTCCGCCGGGACACCGGCGCCTGGCACCCGCCGACCGACCTGCACCGGGCGTACCTGCGCTGGGCGGCGACCCAGCGCGACTGGGGACCCGACCTGCGCCGCAAGGACGACGGCTGGCTCGCCCGCGAGGAGTGGCTGTACGCCCGCCGGGACCCGACCCGGCCCCTGCTGCTCGGACTCGGCGACGACGTCATGGGCACCCTGGAGGCGCCCAAGAACACCGGCGCCACGGGCCCGGAGGCCGCGGCCCGGTCGGCGCCGTTCGGCCTCCTCGTCGGCTGGGAGCCGCAACTCGTCGACCAGCTCGCCGTCGAGTGCGCCGCCCAGACCCACGGCCACCCCACGGCCTGCCTGTCGGCGGGCGCGTACGCGGTGACCGTGCACGCCCTGGCCCGCGGCGACAGCCTCGACGGCGCGGTGCAGCGGGCGCTCGCCCTGCTGGCCGCGCGGCCCGGACACGAGGCGGTGTCGGAGGCGCTCCAGCACGCGCTGGGCGCCGTACGGCAGGGCCTGCCCGGCCCGGCGCGGGTGGAGGAACTGGCCGGCGCGGGCACGGCCGAGGCGGTCCTGGCCGCCGCCGTCTACTGCGCCCTGGTCGCGGAGGACGTCCGCCACGGCCTGCGCCTCGCCGTGAACCACGGCGCCCCCTCGGCCCCCACCGGCGCCCTGGCCGGCGGCCTGCTCGGCGCCCTGCACGGCGAGACGGCCCTCCCGCCGGCCTGGCTGGCCGAACTGGAGGGCCGTCCCACGATCCTCGAACTCGCCGACGACTTCGCCATGGAGATGACCCAGGGCCCGGCCCTCCACAACCCCACGGGCGCGTCACCGGGCTGGCTGGCGCGCTATCCCCGGGGGGCCTAGTCCCCCTCGTCGAGGGGCACGGGCACCCGTGTCTCAGTCCTTGAGGGGCGCGGGCACCGCGTCGCCCCGGGGACCCGGCACGGCCGCCGCGCCCGAGGAGGTTCCGTCCCCGTCCGAGTTGATCCGGTCGATGATCGCCAGCCGTTCCGGGGTGTCCTCCGGCTTCAGGAAGCCGATCAGGACGTACAGCACCAGCGACACCGCGAGCGGCACGGACACCTGGTACTGGAGCGGCACCCCGCCCTCGACGTTCCAGTTGATCGGGTAGTTGACCAGCCAGAAGGCGAGCAGGCCCATCGACCAGCTGACCAGGGCGGCCGTCGGGCCGGAGCGGCGGAACGGGCGCAGCAGGCCGAGCATCATCGGGATCGCCATCGGGCCCATCAGCCCGGCCACCCACTTGATCACGACGGTGATGATGTCCTTGAACGTGGGCGAGTTGACCTGGGTGGCGGCCGCCATCGACAGGGCGAGGAAGACGACCGTCGCGATCCGGGCCGCGATCAGTCCCGAACGCTGGTTCCAGGCGCGGGCCCTCGCCGAGAGCACCGGCGCGCAGTCCCGGGTGAAGACGGCCGCGATGGCGTTCGCGTCGGAGGAGCACATGGCCATCGTGTGGGAGAAGAACCCGACGATGACGAGCCCGAGCAGACCGTGCGGCAGGAGCTGTTCGGTCATCAGGCCGTAGGAGTCGGAGCCGTCCGGCTTCTGCGACTGAACGAGCAGCGGCGACATCCACATCGGGTAGAACAGGACCACCGGCCACACCAGCCACAGCACCGCCGACAGCCGCGCCGAGCGCGCGGCCTCCCGCGGGGTGGCGGTGGCCATGTAGCGCTGGGCCTGGTTGAGCATGCCGCCGTTGTACTCGAAGAGCTTGATGAAGAGGAACGCCAGCAGGAACACCGTGCCGTACGGTCCGACCAGCGGCTTGTCGTGGCCCTGCAACGCCGGTTCGTCCCACGCGCCGAGGAACCCGATGTCCCGGTCGCCGAGTTCCAGCACGACCGCGATGAACATCGCGACACCGGCGAGGAGCTGGATGACGAACTGCCCCAGCTCGGTCAGCGCGTCCGCCCACAGCCCGCCGATCGTGCAGTAGATCGCCGTGATGCCGCCGGTGATGAGGATGCCCTGGTTCAGCGAGATGCCGGTGAACACGGACAGCAGGGTGGCGATGGCGGCCCACTTGGCGCCCACGTCCACGATCTTCAGCAGCATCCCCGACCAGGCCAGCGCCTGCTGGGTCTTCAGGTCGTACCGGTTCTTCAGGTACTCCAGCGGGGAGGCGACGTGGAGACGGGAGCGGAGCCGGTTGATGCGGGGCGCGAACAGCTTGGAGCCGATGGCGATGCCGAGGGCGATGGGGAAGGACCAGGTGACGAACGACGTGACGCCGTAGGTGTAGGCGATGCCGGCGTACCCGGTGAACATCACCGCGCTGTAACCGGACATGTGGTGCGAGATGCCGGACAGCCACCAGGGCATCTTGCCGCCCGCGGTGAAGAAGTCGCTGACGTTGTCGACCCGTTTGTGGGACCAGACGCCGATGGCGACCATCACACCGAAGTAGCCGATGAGCACGGCCCAGTCGAGACCGTTCATGTGCCCCCTTCCAGGGTCCGCCGCCAGGGTCAGGCATGTGAACTCTGGGTTCGGTGACATGCCCGCGGCAAGCAAGCGGTAGGTCAAGAGCACGTAAAATAGTTCTCCGTGGTGACTTGGATTCACGGATCTGAACGACGGTGAGATGCGGGGGAGTTGGCCGGAAACGAGCGGTCGGCTCAGGCCCGGTCCGGCGTCACTTCAGTTCGTCGGGGCACGGAGTCCCCCGGCGCAGCTGATACGGCGCCGCCAGCCGGTACGTCCCCGCCGTCGGGGCGACCAGCATGGTCCACCGGTCGCCGTCCGCGTCCTCCTCCGTCTCGAACAGGCAGCCGTTCACGTTCTCGTACGTCTTCGGCTCGCCCTCGGGCCGGTTCCTGGACGCCTCCGTCTCCTGCGGCGGCTCCAGGCCCTTGCCGTCCGCGTCGACGAGGCTCAGCCACGGCGAGTACGGGATCCGGATCAGGACCCGCCCCGCCTCGCGCACGTCGATCGTCATCTCGCCCTGCGCCGCCCGCTCCACCACGGCGTTCGGCTCGGCGAGCGAGGCCGGATCGGTGACCCGGAACAACTGCCAGTTGGCGTCGCCCCAGATCTGCGTCAGATACGGCAGCCCCCGCTGCACCAGCTCCCGCTCCCGCTGCCCGCCGTCCCCGTCCGGCTCGTCCTTGGGGACGACCACGAAGTGCACGGCCCACCGCTGGAGCCACTCGTGGTAGTTCGCCGAGTTGAGGGTGTCGTCGTAGAAGAGCGGGTTGCGCTCCATGTCCGCCTGCCGGTTCCAGCCGCGGGCCAGGTTGACGTACGGCGCCAGCGCGGAGGCCTCGCGGTGCGAGCGGGCCGGGACGACCTCCACCCGGCCCTTCTCCGCGCCGACCTCCTGCAACTCGTTGACCAGCGGCGCCAGCTCACGCGCCCAGGACGCGGCCGGCGTCGTGCGGACGATGTCGTCGACCGACTTGTAGCCGATCCAGCCGACGAACAGCACCGACGACAGGACGATCACGTACCACTTGCGGCTGCGCGGCACCGCGAACGGCAGCGCCGCCATCAGCACCACGCCCGCGAACAGCATCGACAGACGCGTGATGTTCGACCCGATCTGCGAGCTGATGACCCACACCAGCAGCACCGCGAGCCCGTACACCGCCGCCGTGATCCGTACCGTCTTCCAGTCGCGCGGCACGACCGCGAAGACGATCACCGAGAACAGCAGCGGCAGGGACGCCGAGCCGAACGACATCGGCTGGGTGCCGGAGAAGGGGAACAGCCAGGCGGAGACCGCGACGACCGCGCTCGGCGCGAGGCCCAGCGCCCACGCGCCCGGCCGCCGCTTCTGCAGGAACAGCGCGGCCGCCACCAGACCCACGAACAGGCCCGCCACCGGCGACCCCATGGTGGCGAGCGCGGCCAGCGGCGCCGCGCACAGCGCCTTCGCCCACCGCTTGTAGCGCCAGCGGTACGGCCAGCAGAACACGACGGCGACCGCCGCCAGCGCGAACATGTTGCCGAGCCCGAACGTCACCCGCCCCGAGACCGCGTTGCACAGCAGGGCGAAGACCCCCGCCAGCGCCGGCCACAGGGGGTTCCGCACCGGCCGGCAGCGCAGCAGGATCAGCGTCAGCAGCCCCGCCGAGAGCGTCCCGGCGATCATCATCGTCGTCCGGACACCGAGGACGGACATCAGATACGGCGACACCACGCTGTACGACACCGGGTGCATCCCGCCGTACCAGGCGAGGTTGTACGCGGAGTCGGGGTGGCGGCCGACGAACTCGGCCCACGCGTCCTGCGCCGCCAGATCCCCACCGCTGTTCGCGAACGCGAAGAACCAGACGACGTGCAGGACACCGGACAGGACCGTCACGGAGAGCACGAGATGCCGCCGCGGCCATGCGCCGACCCGGCCGAGCAGCCCCCTCACGCGGGACACCCCGGCAGCGGACTCCCGCCCGCCGGGGCGGCGGTCGGGAGCGGGGCGGCGGTCGGGAGCGGGGCGGCGGTCGCCGGCGTCGCGGTCGTCGCCGTGGCGCCCGCCTGCGTCGCGGTCGTCGGCGTGGCGGTCGTCGCCGTCGCGGTCGTGGTCACCGGCGTGGCGGTCGTCGCCGTCGCGGTCGTGGTCACCGGCCTGAGGCGCGGGCAGGTGTACCCGCGGGCCGGTGTCCGGGCCCGGATCGGTGTCGTCGGTGCGTGTCGGCTCCGCAGTGGCCACCTGAAGGCACTCCCCGTGTCCCGTCTTCTTTTCTCGGCCGCGTCCCGTTCGCGCCCGCTTCACGGCCGCGTCGCCGCGACCGCCGACCTGTCCGTTTCGTGACGCTAGCACGCACCCCGCCGGGCGGTGGCCCTGGCGGGGTGCGGTAGGGGTGCGAGGGTGGCCGTGCGCGGCCGGCGGGTCAGCCGACGCGGGTCAGCTTGTCCGTGAAGCCGGGCTCGACCAGGTCCGTCCGGAGGGCGACCGGTACCTCGACCGCGCCGCCGGAGCCGTCGCCCACGGTGAGCGTGCCCACCTGGGTGCCCGCCTCCGCGGTGTGCGGCACGTCCCCGGCGGCGAACGACAGCTTCGTCGTCAGCCCGGCCCAGCCGACCGCCGTGACGTCCTTCGTGACCACGACCGGGGTGTGGTGGCCCAGCTTGTCGTCCACGTACCCGACGACGTCGCCCTTCGTCAGGATCTTCGACGAGACCAGCGCGTCCTGCGCGGCGAGCAGCGCGGTCTTGCTGACCGCGTTGACCGTGTCGATGATCGCCGGCTTGTGCTGGCCGAGGACCGCGCCGACCAGGGTGACCGTTTCCCCGCCGACCTCCTTGGTGGCGGCGAACAGCAGGTTGCCGCCGGCCTTGGTGGTGGAGCCGGTCTTGATGCCGATGGCGCCGTTGTAGGGGACGAGCGTGTTGTAGTTGCGCCACTTCTGACCGGACGGGTCGGTCCACTCCGGCAGCCTGGTGATCTCCATCAGCGCGGGGATCTTCACCAGCTCGTTGCCCAGCTTCACCTGGTCCTCGGCGGTGGAGACGGTGGTCTCCTTCAGCCCGGAGGCGTCGGTGTACGTCGTGTTCTTCATCCCGAGCTCCTTGGCGGTGGCGTTCATCTTCTCGATGAACTCCGCCTCGGTGCCCGCGTCCCAGCGGGCCAGCAGCCGCGCGATGTTGTTCGCCGACGGGATCATGATCGCCGAGAGCGCCTGGCGCAGGGTCAGCTTGTCGCCCTCCTTGACGGTGTTGAGGGTGGACTCGCCGTCCGCGTCGTAGCCGCCCTCCTTCTCGGCGGTGGCGTCGACCGGGACGCTCGGCCCCTCCTCGCCCGACTTGAGCGCGTGGTCCTTCAGGACGACGTACGCCGTCATCGCCTTGGCGACGGAGCCGATGGCGACCGGGTTCTGCTCGCCGAAGCCGTCCATCGTGCCGATGCCGTCGACGTCCATCCAGCCCTGGCCCTCGTCCGGCCACGGCAGCGACAGCTCGCCGCCCTCGAACGTGTACGAGTCCTTCGCGGTGAGCGTCAGCGCGGTCGCCGGCAGCGGCCGCACCACCTGCACGATCGCAAAGACGATGACCAGCAGGATGACCAGCGGCGTCCAGATCTTGACCCGGCGGGCGAACGTCCGCAGCGGAGTCGGCGGGGGCGGCGGGGTGTTCGTCAGCTCGGCCAGCAGGTCCAGCGGCGGCTTCGGCGGCAGCGGCTGCTGGGTGGTCCGCTCGGGACCGATCTGCGGGACGACGGCGGTGGCCTCGGCGGGTGCCGTTCCGGGCGCCTTCCCCGGTGCCTTCCCCGGCGCCTGCCCGGGGGTCTTCCCGGGTGCGTTGGGTGTCGCGGGCTCCGCCGGCTTCGGCTTGCGGGTGGACGGGTCGTCGAGCGGCTTCAGCGCGACGAACTTGCTGGTCCGCTCGGCCTCGGCCTCGGGCTCGGCATCGGCCTCGGGCTCGGCCTTCGGGCCCTGCTTGCCGGTGCCGGGCTTCGCGTCGGCCTTCTCGTCCGGCTTCGCGTCGGCCTTGGAGGCCGGCTTCGCGTCGGCCTTCGCGGCGCCGCCCAGCTTCAGCATGGTGGTCGGCTGGTCGACGGCGGGCGCGGGGGGCCGTACGGCCTTGAAGACGGCGGTGGGCTGGTCGACGGGGGAGGCGGGGGCCTCGTCGGCCTTGGTGCTCTCGGTCTTGGTGTTCTCGGCCTTGGGGGCGTCGGCCTTAGCGGGCTTCGGTTCGTCCGACTTCGGTTCGTCAGTCGTGGGCCCGGAGCCGGTCTCGGGGCCGGACTCGGTCTCGGCTTCGGTGTTTCCGTCGGAGCCCGCGGCCCACTTGGGCGCGGCCTTCGGCGCGGACTTGGCCTCGGGCGCCGGTCCGGCGTCGGCATCGGCGTCCGTGTCGGCGTCGGCTTCGGCTTCGGCGTCCGTGCCGACGGCGGTGTCATCGCCGGTCGCGTCGGTCTCGCCGGTGCCGTCGGCCTCTCCGGCGCCGTCGCCGCCCTCCCCGTCCGCCGAGGCCACCCACTGGGCCACGGCGGCCTTCAGGCGCGTGTCACCGCCGTCGGGGGCGCCGGAGCCGCCGGAGGCCGCCGTGGGCGCCCCGGACGCCTCCTCGCGCGCCCCCCCGGCCGCCTCGGCCGCTCCGGCGGTCTCAGGGGCCGTGGAGGCCTTCCTGGCGCCTTCGGGCTTCTCCCGGCCCTCGGTGTCCGCCGACGCGGCTTCGGTGGACCCGGCGCCCTCGGCGGAGTCGGCGGAGTCGGCGGAGTCGTCCGCCGTGTCCTCGCCGTCGCCCTCGTCCTCGCCCTCGGTCTTCAGGTCCCGTACGGAGAACACCCGGGTCGCCGTGTCCACTCCGCCCCGGGACGAGCCCGACGCCGAAGTCGACGCCTCGTTCTCCCGCGTCACCGGGATGCGCGGATCCCGGGCCTCGGGAACCGTTCCCGCGCTCCCCGACGTCGGTTCCTCCGACGACTCACGCTGCTTCGACCTGTCGGGGGACTCGCCCGCCACCGATGCCTCCTCCATGTGCCGCACGCCACCGCGCGCTTGTCGAACCATGAACCGCCCGCCCGGGACACCGCCTCACGGGCTGTCCGAACCATGTACCAGTGTCCTGTGTCGAGGGCTTGGCTCCAGCGGTAGACGAGAACGACATACCTACTGGTTCCACTACGAACCGGTCACGCACCCTCGACAGATGAATGTGAGAGGGGTCACCCTGTCATTCATCCACGCGGGGAGGCATGGATGGGCAGGAGCCGCAGAACAATTCCGGAGGAGCTTCTGTTGCTGGCATTGGACCCGGCCACGGGTACCACTGCACAGCCGCAGTCGCTCGACCTTGGTCTGGCCGGAGCACAGCTAGTGGAGCTGGCGCTGGCCGGACGGATAGCCCCAGACGGGGATCGTATCGCCGTGGTGTCCCCACGGCCGACAGGAGATCCAACACTGGACTGCGCGTTGGAGTTGCTGCGAAGGCGTGGCGCTCCGGTGCGGGCGGTCCACTGGATCGGCGGGCCGCGTCTCGGGCTTCGCCAGACCTACCTCTCGCATCTGGAGCGGTGCGGCATGGTGCATGCCGTGGCGGGCCAGATGTGCGGAGTGCTGCCGACGACTCGCTACCAGGCGACGGAGACGGCGATCAGCCGGGAGATCAGGACCCGGCTGGACTCCGCGATCCGCACCGGCGTGCCGCCGGACCCGCGGACCGCGGCGCTCGCCGCGCTGGCGCACGCGGTGGGTCTGGGCAAGCACCTGTACCCGGGCAACGAGGGGCGTTCGTCCCGGTCCCGGTTGCGGGACCTGATCCGGCACGACCCCATGGGCGGCCTCGTGGCACACGCCGTGATGGACGTTCAGAACGGTGCCGGGGCCCAGCCGCGCCGTGCCCCGGCCCAGGCGCCGGGCCGCCAGACCGGACCGGGAGTCAGGACCGCACCGGAGCCCGCCCGTGGCGTTCCGGCGCAGCAGGGCCGAGGCCCCATGGCGCGCGTCGTGGCCCACTGAGCCGCCGTCCCACGCCGTACCCGTACGGCCCGCACAGCCGGTACGGTGCGCACAGCCCGTACCACCCGTAAGACCGGTACCACCCGTAAGACCCGTAAGACCGGTACCACCCGTAAGCCCGTAAGACCCGTAAGGGTGCATGGCCGTGTGGACGCATGGCCGCCGCCCGTACGACCCGCAGAGCCCGTTCGGGAGCCGCGCGACCGCGCGGGGCGGTGAAGCCGTACGTCCTCCGGGACACACGGCGCCACCGCCCCGCGCGGACGCATGTCGGGCGGAAGCAAGGGTGGGAAAGCGAAACGGGGAGGGCGGTGGCGGAGGACGGTGGCGGGAGGCGGTGGCGGGAGGCGGTGGCGGGAGGAGGTGGCGGAGGGGTGCTGGAAACGCCCAAGTGACGTGTACCGGCCGCATATCCACCGTTTTCCAGCGGTAGTGAGCACCTTGGTGGCAGTCTGCTCAACAGCAGATACGCAAAGTGTCAATGACAGGCATGCAGCCGGAGGTGCACGTCCCGTGGCGTCCAATGTCAATCCCACCGTCCGGCGGCGCCGGCTGGGTCAGGAGTTGCGCAAGCTCCGCGAGGACAAGGGCATGACGGCCGAACAGGTCGCCGACCGCCTGCTCGTGTCCCAGTCGAAGATCAGCCGCCTGGAGAACGGCCGCCGCAGCATCAGCCAGCGCGACGTCCGCGATCTGTGCGGGGTCTACGAGGTCGAGGACCAGCGGATCGTCGATTCGCTGATGCAGATGGCCAAGGACTCGCGTCAGCAGGGCTGGTGGCATGCCTTCGGGGACGTCCCCTACAGCGTCTACATCGGTCTGGAGACGGACGCGGCGAGCCTGCGCGTGTACGACCCGCAGGTCGTGCCCGGCCTGTTGCAGACCCGTCAGTACGCCGAGACGCTGATCTCCGGGGCGCTGCCGGAGACCGCGCCCACGGAGATCGAGAAGCGGGTGCAGGTCCGGATGCGGCGGCAGGAACGAATCAGCGCCGAGGAGAACCCGCTGCGCCTGTGGACGGTGATGGACGAGGCCGCGCTGCGCCGCGTCGTCGGCAACCGTTCCCTCATGCGGGACCAGTTGGAGCACCTCGTCGAGCAGTCCCAGCTGCCGCACGTCACCGTGCAGGTGATCCCCTTCGACATGGGCGCGCACCCGGGGCTGAACGGCCAGTACGCGATCCTCGAGTTCCCCGACGCGTCCGACTCCAGTGTCGTCTACATCGAGGGCGTCACCAGCGACCTCTACCTGGAGAAGCCGAACGACGTGCAGAAGTACAGCGTGATGTACGAGCACCTGCGGGCCCAGGCGCTGAACGTGGACCAGTCCCGCCAGTTCATCGCCGACATCGCGAAGGACTACGCCCGTTAGAGCGCTCTTGCCGGAAAAGCGCCGCACAATACACCGTCACCCGGCCGGGATGGAAGACCCACTTGGAATATGCCAACCGGTCGAGTGAATAGTCGCTTCGTAACCGGGGGTCGGCGAGTAGCGTCGATCACGCCACCGGACAACACCGTTGGCGCAAACCGTGCCGTGGGCCCGCAGTCGTGCCCCGCGTACGGCGACAGCAACTCATCTCACTGGCAAAGCGGAGCGAAAATGGCAATTCGTCAGGGCAGCACGGACACGTGGACCAAGTCCTCCTACTCGACCGGCAACGGCGCGTGCGTCGAGGTCAAGTCGCCGGTCGTCGCGGCCATGGCCGTACGGGACTCCAAGGTCCAGGACGGGCCCGTGCTGGACTTCCCCGCCGACGCGTGGAACGTCTTCGTCGCCTCGGTCAAGGCGTAGGGCGGGGATCCTCCCGACCCCCGCCTCACGGCGGGTTCCCTCGGGCCCCTCGGGTCCCGTCGGGCTGACACAACTTCACAAGCACCACCGGAGCCCTCTCGACTAGCTCGCCGTCCTTGCCGAGGGGGCTCGGCTGTCTCCAGATCGGCGCCCCGTGCACCGGCCGCCCGTTCGGCCGCCTGCTCGGCGCCCCGGTCGGGGGTCCGGCCGGCGGTCCGGTCGGTGGTCCGGTCGGTGGTCGTCCTCCGTCACCGGGCGGCCTTCTCCGCCCGGCGGGGAGGTCGCTCCGCCCTGCCCAGGGGCAGGGTCGAGCGGCGTGCGCACGGCGCTCAGTCCAGCTGGCCCTCGATGGCGGCGACGACCTCCGCGGACTCCGGCTCGGTCTGCGGCGAGAACCGGGCGACGACGCTGCCGTCCCGCCCGATGAGGAACTTCTCGAAGTTCCAGCGGATGTCACCGTCGTGGCCCGCCGCGTCCGCGAAACCGACGAGCCGCTCGTACAGCGAGTGCCGGCCCTCCCCGTTCACCTCGACCTTCTCGGTCAGCGGGAAGGTCACGCCGTACGTGGCCGAGCAGAACTCGGCGATCTCCTCGGCGGTCCCCGGCTCCTGCCCGAGGAACTGGTTGCAGGGCACCCCGAGCACGGTGAAGCCCCGGTCCGCGTACCGCTCCTGAAGCCGCTCCAGGCCCGTGTACTGCGGGGTCAGACCGCACTTGGACGCCACGTTCACGATGAGGACGGCCCTGCCCGCGTACTGGGCGAGCTCGGCGGACCCGCCCTTGAGCGCACCGATCTCGACGTCGAGGGGGGAGGTACCGGTGTTCGTAGTCATGCCCGGATGCTAGCTCCGGAGACCGGCCGGCCGGGGGCGGCGGGCCCGCCCGCCCCTCGCCCCGACCCCTCGCCCCGACCCCTCGCCCCGACCTGTCGTCCTGGCGTGCCGGCCCCGGCTGCCTTTCGCGCGCCCGCGAAACAATAACCACCGGCGGCGCCCCCGCCCGAGACTTCGCGCATGACCGGCTACCGACAACTCTTCACGACACCGGAGTTCAGGCCCCTCCTCCTCTCCTCCGCCGCGCACACCGCCGCCCATACGACCGCGGGCCTCGCCCTCGCCACGCTGGTCTACCGGGCGACGGACTCCCCGCTCCTCTCGGCGGTCAGCATGTTCGGCCCGTCCCTCGCCCAGGTCCTCGGCGCGACCCTCTTCCTCTCGGGTGCCGACCGCCTTCCCCCGAGAACCGCACTCGCCGGTCTCTCCGCCGTCTTCGCCGCCGTCACGGCCGTGCTGGCCGTCCCCGGCCTCCCGGTCGCCGCCGTCTTCGCCGTGGTCCTCGCGCAGGGCCTGGTCGCGGCCCTCGGCGGCGGTGTCCGCTGGGGCCTGCTGCACGAGATCCTGCCCGAGGACGGCTACCTGCCCGGCCGTGCGGTGTTCAACATGATGAGCGGCCTCACGCAGATCGCCGGCTACGCCACCGGCGGCGCCCTGCTCACCGCCCTCTCCCCGCACCGGGTCCTCCTCCTGGCCACCCTCCTGTACGTGACCGCCGGCGCCACCGCCCACCTGGGCCTGGCGGCCCGACCGCCCCGGGCCGCCGGCCGCCCCTCGGTCGCGGCGACCCGGCGCACCAACGCCCGCCTGTGGTCCTCCCGCCCCCGCCGCCTGCTCTACCTGGGGCTGTGGCTCCCCAACGGCCTGGTCGTCGGCTGCGAAGCCCTCTTCGTGCCGTACGACCCCGGCGCCGCGGGCACCCTGTTCGCGTGCGCGGCGCTGGGCATGCTGGTCGGCGACCTCACCGTCGGCCGCCTGCTCGCGCCCGCCGTACGCGCCCGCCTGGCCACCCCCCTGCTGCTGCTCCTGGCCGCGCCGTACGCCTTCTTCGCCCTGCGCCCGGCCCCGCCGCTCGCGGCGGCCTGTGCCGCCCTCGCCTCCGTCGGCTTCGGCGCGAGCCTGGTGCAGCAGGAGCGCCTGATGGCCCTCACCCCGCCCGCCCTCAGCGGCCACGCCCTGGGCCTGCACTCCGCCGGCATGCTCACCCTGCAAGGGCTCAGCGCGGCCCTGGCGGGCGGGGTGGCCCAACTCACCTCACCGGCGACGGCGATGACCGTGATGGCGCTCGCCTCGATCACGGTGACGGTGACACTGGCGATCGCGGGGCGCGGCGGCGATGGCCGCGGCGGCAGCGGCCACCGCGACAGCAGCCGACCTCCCGTCCCGGACCGCACGGGCGATCCGGGCCCTACGGGCCCTGGGGAAGCTACGGGGCCTGCAAGCCCTACGGGGCCTGCAAGCCCTACGGGGCCTACGGGTTCGAAGGGGTGACCTCGGGGCTGGTGGGGCCCGTAGGACTCGTAGCACCCGTAGCACCCGTAGCACCCGTGGGACCCGTAGCACCCGTAGGACTCGTGGGACTCGTGGGACCCGTAGGGTCCGTGAACACCTCGGGGACCTTGTTGTCGAGGACGACGCGGGAGAGGAGCACGGCGAGCCGGTCGCGTTCGGCGCCGGTGAGTCCCGACGGCAGGGCCGCGATCCGCCGGCCTGTCGCGTCGTAGAACTCCCGGGCCAGCCGGGCGCCTTCCTCCGTGAGTCCGACGCGCACCGCCCGCCCGTCCCGCGGGTCGCCCTCGCGCCGCACCAGGCCGCGCTGCACGGTCCGGTCCACCAGCCCGGTCAGACTGGACTTGGCGAGCCCCAGCATCTCCCCGAGCTCACTCATGCCGTACGGCTGAGGGCGCAGGACGCACAGCAGCTGCCCCTGCTGGGGGGTGATGCCGAACGCCCGACTCGACTCGGCGTACACGGCGTTCACCAGGAAGGTCGACCGCACCAGCGCGGTCACGACCCCCATCTGCTCACCTGCGGCTCTGCCCATACGGGAAGCGTAACCGGGCGCGTGTGCCGGTCCTGAACACGCGTGTGCGGGAGTGAAGGGAGGTCGGGGGAGGTCAGGTGAGGTCGGGCACACGGTTGTGCAACAGGTCCCGCAGGGTGAGCGCCGACGGCAGCGGGGTGGCGGGCAGGGCGGTGTACAGGGTGCGGCGCAGGGCGGGGTCGGTGAGGCGGCACAGGACGAGTTCGCCGGGGACGGCCCGGGCGGCCAGCGAGGGGACCAGTGGCCACGCCCAGCCCGGCGGCCACGTAGCCGAACTTCCCGGTCCACTCCGCGATCCGTATGACCTTCCGCGGGGTGAAGCCCGCTCGGGCGCAGGCGTCGGCGAGCATCGTGGGGCGGTCGCCGTACGCGCTCTGCTAACGACCCCGTCTCGGCCACGGCCACCAGCAGCCGCAACGCGTCGACCTCGAACACCGCTCTCCCCTCCGCCCGACCCCCGCGATGACAGCAGCCTTCCCTTCCCTCGACCCATTCCTCCGACGCATCGGTCCCATGCGATGTGGTCGCTGGTGGAATGCCGTGCCCGCCCCTAGCGTCGAAAGCGGGGCGGTGGCGCCCGGCGCGGGGGAGCGGGCGCCTCCTCCCGCCCGCCATGGACCCGATGCCCCCCGGACGCCGGGGGCGGGGAAGGGAGACGAGAACCCCATGCTGTTGCCGACGATGCTCGCGGACCTGGAGGAACTGGTCGTGTGCGAATCCTTCTCGGCCGACCACGCGGCGGTGGGGCGCAGCGCCGAGGTGGTCGGCGCGCTCGGCGCGAGACTCCTGGGCGCCGAACCGGAGACGATCGTCGTCGACGGGGTCACCCACCTGCGGTGGACCTTCGGCACCCCGCGCGTGCTGCTGATCGGCCACCACGACACGGTGTGGCCCCTCGGCTCGCTCCGTTCCCGCCCCTGGTCGGTGACCGACGGGATCGCCCGCGGCCCCGGGGTCCTGGACATGAAGGCGGGGCTGGTGCAGATGTTCCACGCCCTGGCGTCCCTGCCCTCTCCGGACGGGGTGTGCGTCCTGGTCAACGGGGACGAGGAGGTCGGCTCCCCGACCTCCCGGCACCTCGTCGAGGAGACCGCGCGGCGCTGCGCCGCCGCCTTCGTGCTGGAGGCGGCGGCCGACGCCGAGGGCACCCTCAAGACCGCGCGCAAGGGCACCTCGCGGTACGAGGTGGTGGTCCACGGCAGGGCCGCCCACGCCGGCCAGGAACCCGACAAGGGCGTCAACGCCGCCGTCGAGGCCGCCCACCAGGTGCTGGCCCTGACCGACCTGGGGTCGGCGGTGCGCGCGGACGCCACCCACCCCGTACTGGGCGCGGCGACCGTCACCCCGACCCTGCTGTCGGCCGGCAGCTCCCGCAACACCGTGCCGGCGCTGGCACGGGTGTCGGTGGACGTCCGCGTACCGACGGAGGCGGCACAGCACCGCGTCGACGAGCTCGTACGAGCCCTCGCGCCCCGCACGCCCGGGGCACGCCTGGAGATCCGCGGCGGCGCCGGACGGCCTCCCCTGTCACCGCACTCCTCCGCCGCCCTGTTCGCCCTCGCCTGCCGCGTGGCCGAGGACCTCGGCCAGGAACCCCCGGGGAACACCGCCGTCGGCGGCGCCTCCGACGGCAACGACACCGCCGCGGCGGGCTGCCTCACCCTGGACGGCCTGGGCGCCGTCGGAGGCGGCGCCCACGCGGACACCGAGCACGTCGACACCACGCGGATGATTCCCCGTACCCGCCTGCTCGCCGGCCTGATCGCCAGGACCATGACCCTCGACCGGCCCGCGCCCGCCGACGCCCCGCTCCAGGCTGCCGATCACCAGGGCGGAAGGAGCGAACGGAGGTGAGCGACGAAGGGCGGGACCCGGCCGTGGCGCGGCGCGCGGTGACCGGTTCGGCCGGCGCGGAGCGCCCTCTCCTCTTCCTCGACGTCGACGGACCGCTCATCCCGTTCGGGCCGCCGTCCGGCCGCCCGCGCGGCACCCCCGCCGCCCCTCCCACGGCGTCCTCCGCCCCGGAGAACCCCCTGCTGGAACGCCTCGACCCGGCCGTCGGTCCACGCTTGTTGGCGCTGGGGTGCGAACTGGTGTGGGCCACGACATGGATGGACGACGCGAACGAGGCCGTCGCTCCGCGCATCGGCCTGCCGCCCCTGCCCGTCGTCAGGTGGCCGCGGACACTCACCGACGCGGTCCCACGCGGCCTGCACTGGAAGACCCCCCACATCGCCGCGTGGGCCGGCCCCCGCCCGTTCATCTGGGCCGATGACGAGATCGGCCCCATGGACCGCCTCTGGGTCTCCGGCCGGCACGAAGGCCGGTCACTGCTGCACCGCGTCGACCCCGCCGAAGGCCTCACGGACGCCGACTTCGCCGCCTTCGCGCACTGGCTCCGGCGCGTGACACCCGACGAGCCCGGAGCGGCGTAGGAGGAGAGGCGGCGGGCAGCCCGGGGTCACGGACCGGTACCTCGACCGGGCCAAGAGGTCGCGAGGCTGCCGTTCGGCGTGCCGGACAGGGTTTCCCGGCCGGTCACGCGGCGCCGCGGTCCCTGGCCGGGCCGGGGGAGTCGACGTTCTCCATGAAGCTCAGCATCCGGGCGTTGAGCAGGTCGGGGTGGTCGATCGCGGGGCCGTGGCCGGTGTCGGCGACGATCTCGGCGCGGGCACCGGGGATCAGGCGCGGCACGCGCTCCACCTGCCGCTCGGGGTGGACGAGCAGACACGGCACGCCGGACGTGCGAACCCGCTTCGGGCAGGTCCCGGAGCGCCGCAGGCGGTGGAGCGGTGCGCGTGACGGCACCGGTGGCGTCAGGCGCGCCACTCCACCAGGAGCAGGGTCGCGTCGTCCGTGGTGTGTCCGCCCCGCGCCCGCTTGAGCGTGTGGGACAGGGCGCGCGCCACGGCCCGGATGCCGCGGCCGGTGGTCTCCAACTGGTTCACCCAGGCGATCAGCTGGTCCTCCCCGAACTCCTCCTGCCCGCTCGCGTGCTCCTCGATCAGTCCGTCGGTGAAGCAGAGCAGGCGGTCCCCCCGCTCCAGCTTCATCTCGCTCATCTGCGGCTCCGGACCGGACAGGCCGACCGGGAGGGTCGTCGGGCCGGTCAGCCGGAGTGTGACGCGGTGGTCCCGGACGAGCATCGGTGGCGGGTGTCCGGCATTGACCCACTGAAGGTGTCCCGTCGTGGTGTCCAGCCGCATCATCTGCGCGGTCACGAAGTGCTCGGGGCCGAACTGGTCCGCCACGGCCCGGTCCATGAAGGCGTAGATCTCCGCCAGTCCGGTGCCGGCGCGGCGGGCGTGGCGGTAGGCGCCGATGGTCACGGTGGCCATCGTGGCCGCGTTCAGCCCGTGCCCCATCGCGTCGATCATGGCCAGGTGGAGGACGTCTCCGTTGAGGGCGTAGTCGAAGCTGTCACCCGCCACGTCATAGGCGGGTTCCAGGATCCCGGCCACGGCGACCCGAGGCATGATCATCGCCAGCGGCGGCAGCAGGGACCACTGGATCTCCGCGGCGACGCTCATCGGTTCACTGCGCCGGACGCCGAAGAAGAGGTCGGAGTAGCCGTGCTTGGTCACCAGCAGGTCTGCCACCAGGCCGGCGACCCGGCTGAGCAGGCGGCGGTCGTGGTCGTCGACGGCGTCCAACGTCACTGCCATGACCCCGACCTGGTCGCCGCCGTCCAGCAGCGGCAGGTGGACCCGCACACCGTCGTCCTCGGACCGCTCGGACCGCTCGGACCGCTCGGACCGCTCGGACCGCTCGGACGGATCGGACGGATCGGACGGGTCGGACGGGTCGGACAGCTCGGGCGGTTCGGGCAGCGGTTCGGGCAGCGGTTCGGGCAGTTCTATGGGGCGGGCGTCGAGGAAGCAGCGGCCCGCCACGGAGTCGTCGATCACCTGCGGTTCCCCGCCCATGAGGCCCTCGCCGGGCAGGGGGACGAGCAGCAGCTGGCCGTAGTCCTGCAACAGCACCTGCGGCCGGCGGCCCCCGAGCCGCTCCAGCACGTCGGCGACCAGGGGCCCGATGAGATGGGGCGGCAGTTCATGCGCGCGATCGAGGATCACTCCCAGCAGAGCTTCCCCGAAGCTCTCGGAGCGGTCCGCGCGCCGTCCGGCCGACATCCCCTCACCCGCCGTGGTCGGCGACGGGCGGGTCGGTGGAGCGGGGCGGCGAAGGGGCTGCCGGTGTCCGTCCGCCGCGACCACCCGCCATTCCCCGGCGTCCCACGGTGCCGCGGTCCACGGTGACGGCAGGCGCCTCGGCCGGAGTCGTACCGTCGGCAGGCTTGGCGAGGGCGTCCATCGTGCGGTCCCGTCCCTGGCGGTTTCCGGCTGCCCGTGTCCGTCACTCGCCGGTAACGGCGCCGCCGTGGTCGTGTGCCCGAAAGCTCTCGGTACGTGCCAGGCTACTCCCGGCCGTGGCGGACGGCGCGGCGCGCGGACACCGGACGATCACGTGGCCGCAGGTCCGTACGGTATCCGGCGTCCGTCCGGCGTCCGGCGTCTGTACGGTGTCCGGCATCCGTAGGGCGGGCGAGTCGCGCGGACCGCGAGGAGACTCCGCCTGATCACCGGCCTGCCGGGGGCAGCCCTTCGACGGGCAGGATCAGCAGGCAGGGGGTGACGGGACCGGGCAGCCCTACGACCTCTCCCATGTTCCGCCAGCCCCACGACGAGAAGGCGGCCTGTGCCGCCCGGTCGGCGGGATGGAACAGGGCGACACCGAGGGTGCAGTGCAGTTCGGTGAGCAGACGCCGTTGCAGACGGCGGGCGATGTCACGGCGCTGAGCGTGCGGACGGGCCACGACCTGCGTGAGGACGACGAACCGGGCGCGGGAGGTGAGCCGTCGGATGCTCTCCTGGAGCGCTTGGTCGACCCCGCGGCGGCCGGAGCCGTCCGAGCCGTCCGAGCCGTCCGAGCCGTCCGAGCCGTCCGAGCCGTCCGGGACGTCCGGGACGTCCGGGCCCAACGGAAAACCGAAGGCGCAGCCGACCAGCACCGTCGTCTCGGCGACCAGGAGCGCGAAGCCGGGCCGGTGGGCGCTGACCGCCAGGTGGCGCAGGAAGTCGCCACGGTCGTGATGCCCCTCGCCCGCGGTACCCGCGACGGACTCCGCGGCCAGGTCCGCGATGTCCTCGCGCACCCCCTCGGCCTGCCAGCGGCTCAGCCGGCGAAGGCGTATGCCGTCCTCGAGGAACGGCGGGTCCGACCGGCCCGACCGGCCCGACTGGCCCGACCGGTCCGGCCGGTGACCGGATTCCCCGGGCGGCGGTGTCCCGGGGCTCATGAGGCCGCCGGGCACGGCGGGCGGCACGCTGCTGGTGGGCGCTGCGAGGAGCAGCGAGGTGGATCCGGTGGCCGTGAGGAGCCGGGTGATCTGCGCGCACGGGTGGTGCAGCCGCAGGGAGGCGTGAACCCGGCCGGCGCGCTGTGACGCCGACAGGAGGACGTCCAAGCCCCGGGCGTCGCAGGAGCCGACCGTGGTCAGGTCTACGTCGATGACGGTGACGCCGTCCCGCAGGCACTGCTCCAGGGCGGCCCGCAGCAGCGGTGTGGTGGCCGGTCCGATGTCACCGGCGAGCGTGACGAGCGTCCGCTCCCCTCGGTTCCGCCGGTGGATGTCCAGCCGGGAAAGGGCGGTCACGCCTCCACCCGGCCGGGGCGTGGACGGATGCGGGTGCCCGGCACCGGCCGCAGCCATGAAGACCTTGCGTGGAGTCGGTTCGACCGCGGTGGACATGGTGCACGACCCGTCTCCGCGCCGGCCACGCGGGCGGGCGGCCCGGGGGTTCGTCTCTCGCCGAGGACGACTCGGCGTGGCGGCCGGAGTGCGTGATGCCCTCGGTATGTCAACCGTACGCCGACGACGACCAGGATGTTCGCGACCCGCATCCGGTCTCCCTCGCGAGGACGGAAATCCTCCCGTGCGGGCGCTCGTTCCGTGCGGGCGCCCGCTCCGCGCAGGCGCCCGCTCCGGCGGCCCGGTGGACCCCGGCGCTCATGGCACCTCCACCGGATCGCCACACCGGGTTCGTCAACACCCTCTGACAGATGGGGAGTTGAGGTACAAGATGGATCGTGCGGGACAGCGGGACCGACAGCGTGCGGGCGTGGACAAAGGGGGAAGCGGTGGCCTATCTCGTGGAAGTGCCGGTCAGCGGGGCGGACGGGGCGGAGGAGACGGTGAAGGTCCAGATCGAGGCGAACGGGGACGGCCTGGTCAGGGTTGCCAGACCGGGACAGGTCGTCGCGCGGGCCACTCGCTCGTTGGGCGAGATGGTGGCCGCGGTCAGACCGGTCGCCCAGAACTTCGTCGACGGCTTCCAGGACATGGTCCGCACGCCCGACGAGATCAGCGTCGAGTTCGGCCTGGCCCTGTCGGCCGAGGCCGATGTGGTGATCTCCAGCACCGCGGCGCAGGCCAACTTCAAGGTCGCGCTCGTCTGGCACAAGCCGGCCGCCGAACCGACGGGCGCTTCACCTGAACCCACGGGCGCCTCGGCGGGAGACGAGCCCGCGCCGTGACGGCGAGCGGGCCGGGTCGGGCGACGCCGGAACCTTCCGGCTCTCCCGGCCCCTCCGCCCCCTCTGGTTCCTCTGGTTCCTCAGGTTCCCCCAGTCCCCGTGCCTCGGCGGTCGATGCCCCCGACGCGGGCATCCACGCCCTGGACGCGGCCGTGCTCCAGATCCGGGACCTGCGGGGCGAGCCGGTGGGCCTCGGTTTCCTGGTCACCGACGAGCTGGCCCTGACCTGCGCGCATGTCATCAACGCGGCGCTCGGCACGGCCCCGGAGACCGAGCCCGCCGGCCATGCCCGGATCGAGGTGACGCTCCCCCTGCTCCGGGCCCCGGCCAAAAGCGCGCCGGACGGTGCCGTGGCCGGCGCGCCGCACGTCACGGCGAGTGTCGAGCACTGGGTTCCCCCGCAGCCGTCCGGCGCCGGAGACGTGGCCGTGCTGCGCCTGAGCGCCGTGGTGCCGGGCAGCCGGCCCATCCGCCTGGTGGACGAACCGGACGTGTGGCAGCACCCCGCGCGGGTGTTCGGTTTCCCCGCGGGCCGCCCCGGGGGTGTGTGGCACTCGGCCCGGCTCCGCGCGCGGCAGGCCGACGGATGGGTCCAGGCCGATATGGCGGAGGGCGGCTACCGGGTGTCCGGCGGCTTCAGCGGCAGCCCGGTGTGGGACGAGGAGCTCCAGGGCGTCGTAGGCATGATGGCGCTGGCCGAGGAGGGCGAGCCCCCGGCGAGCTATCTGATCCCGGCGGCCGGTCTGCTGGACGCCTGGCCCGCACTGCGGCCCTTGGTGCTGCCGCCGTCGCCGTTCCGGCGGCTGTCGGCGTTCGAGGAGGCCGACGCCGCGGTCTTCCACGGCCGCGTGGCGGAGTCCGACGCGGTCGCCCGGATGGTCGCCGCCGAGCGCTGGACCGCGATCGTGGGCCCCTCCGGCTCGGGCAAGTCCTCCCTGGCCAGAGCCGGAGTCGTACCGAGGCTGCGGCCGGACGGCACCTCGGTGATCGTGCTGCGGCCCTCGGCGGGCAGCACCCCGACGGCCGGCCTCGCCCTGGAGCTGCTGTCGCTGCTGGAGCCCGGCCTGTCCGAGACGGACCGGCTCGACCGCGTCCCCACGCTCACCCGCGTTCTGGTCAGGGAGCGCGGCCTGGCCGATGTCGTCCCGCGGTTGCTGAAGCGGCAGGGGAGCCGGCGGCTGCTGGTCGTGATCGACCAGTTCGAGGAACTGCTCGCGCGCGAGGCGGCGGCCGTCGACGATCTGGCCGGGGTGCTGTTCGACGAGACCCTGCCGGACACGGTCCGCGTACTGACCACCCTGCGGGCCGACTTCCTCGGCGCGGTCCTCGCCCACCCGCGCCTCGGACACGCGTTCGACGGGCGGAGGGCGTACGCCCTCGGCCCGATGCACACCGACCAGCTCCGCGACATCGTCACCCTGCCCGTGGACGCCGTCCCCGGCGTGCGCTACGAGCCCCACCTGGTCGACCGCATCCTCGAGGACACCGGAGCCGAGCCCGGTGCGCTGCCCCTGCTCGGCTTCGCCCTCGACCAGCTGTGGCGGGAGCAGCAGCAGACCCACGGACGGCTCACCCACGCGGCGTACGAGAAGATCGGCGGCGTCGCCGGCGCCCTGCACGACCACCTCGTCAAGGTCTGGGCCACCCATGTCGCGGCGTCCGACGAGGAGGCGGCGCGGCGGCTGTTCACCCAGCTCGTCCGTGTCCCCCTGGAATCGGCCGGTGTCACCCGGCGGGTCGTCACGCGCGCCGAACTGGACGACGCGGAATGGCGCGTCGCGCAACAGCTCGCCACCACCCGCCTCCTGGTCACCGGCCGCGACGCCGCCGGAACCGAGACCGTCGAACTGGCCCACGAGGCCCTCATCACCAGCTGGGACAAGCTGGCGGACTGGGCCGCGGAAGACCGTTCCTTCCTGGTCTGGCGGGAGTCCCTGCACCACGACAGGCGCCGCTGGGACGACGGCGGACGCCCACCCGAACTCCTGCCCACCGCCGCCGCGCTGGCGAGCGCCCAGCCCTGGCTGGACGACCGAGGAGCCGAACTCACCGCCGCCGAGCACGAGTACCTGGCACTCGGCCGCGCACATCACCGTTCGCGCACCCGCAGGCGCCGGGCGCTCAGGTCGGGCTTCGGCATCCTCGTCGTCCTCGCGCTGCTGCTCGGCACGATGTTCGTGTACGCGCGACAGGAGAGCCGGGAACGCCAGGCACTTGCCGACTCCCGTTCCCTGGCCCAGTTCTCGCAGGACCAGGCGGAGTTCGACCCGGTGCTGTCGGTGAAGCTGGCGCTCGCGGCGTACGAGACCGCGCCCACGCAGGAGGCGCGCAGCCAGCTGCTGCGGCAGTACCTGACCTTCTCGGGCTCCACCCGTGTGCTCTCCGGCCTGCTGGGAACGGTCGAGCAGTTCCAGACCAGCCGGGACGGCGACGTCGTCTTCGCCAGGTCGACGCTGGGCCGCGCGACGCTCTTCGTGCGTTCCCTCACCGGCACCGTGCGCAGCGAGCATTTCCCCCGCAAGGCGGTGAACAGGGTCATGGTGTCGGCCGACGGCAGCCGGGTCGCGTTCGTCTGCGACGACGGGACGGCCGGCTGGTTCGAGGTGCGCCCGGCCGCCGACCGGCTCATCGGCACGGTGCACGAACTGCCCGCGGTGGAGGACCTGCTCGTCTACACCTTCGAGAGCAGGAACGGGTTCGCGATGTCCGCCGACGGACGGGTCGTCGCCGTCCGCACGGAGGACGGCCTGGTCTGGTGGGACCTGGACCGCGGCACCGTCGGCGGCAGGGTTCCCGCCCCCGCGGGCCTCGGCGGCAAAGTGTGGCTCGGCCAGGACGGCCGGAGCCTGCTGCTGGAGACGTCCGCCTACGACGGGGACGACTTCCGCGTCGGTCTGGCCGTGGTGGACGTGGCCACCGGCAGGAGCCGGACCGTCGTGCGCGACGCCGACGAGGTCATGGTCTCGGGCGACCGGTCGTCCGTCGTCGTCTGCCGCGACGGCGACCCGGCCCCGTCGTTCACCCTGCTACGGATCTCCGACGGCGCACAGCAGGGGCGTCGCCACGACGGGGAGGCCCACTCCGGCTGCGGGATCCAGGGCGTCGACACGACCGGGCGCCGCATCGCCACGGCCGACGGGGAGACCCTGTCGCTGCTGGATCTCTCCCGGGGCGAGCTGATCAGCGAGGCCACCCGGCTCAGCGGCGTCACGGCGACCGCGTGGGACCTCGTGTCCAGCGGCGGCGCACTGTTCGTCGCCGGGCACAGCGACTCACTGATCAGCTACGTCGAGCTGCCCACCGAGCCCAACGTCCTCGACGTGAGCGAACAGAGGCTCAGCGCGGACGGCCGCAGGATGATCAGCCTCGTGGACGACGGCGCGAGCCTCCAGGTCCACTCCGTGACGGCCACCGCCGTCGACCCGCCGATGGCCGAGGCGAGCCGTCCGCGACCGTACTGGTACCCGAAGAACACGTACCAGCTCGTGCTCGACCCGGCCCGCACACTCCTGGCCGACTGGGACGCGGAGAACACCATCTCCGTCCGGGAGGTGTCCACGCTGCGGCAGACGGCCCGGATCACCGTTCCCGAACCGCCGTCCACCTCCGACTTCCACTACTTCTTCGACCGCAGCGAACACCTCGTGACCGTCTCCGGGACGAGGGTGCAGCAGTGGGACGCGCGCACGGGCAGGGAACTCGCCCACTTCGACATCAAGACCGTCATCGCCGGGAGCGGCAGCGCGCGGACTCCACCGCAGACGCACGTCGCCCCCTACCCGGGGGACAACCAGGTGGCCGTACTCCTCTGGGGCGACCGCACGGTACGCGTCGTCGACCTCACGACGGGGCGCACGAAGACGACCGTGAAGGTGCCCGTCGACGCCGTCGCCACGCAGTTCGACCCCAGCGGACACTACTTCGCCGTCCTGCGCAGCGGCGGCATCGTGGAACTGTGGCGGCGCGACCCGCTGCGCAAGGAACTGGGGCCGCTGCGCAGTGTGGCCGAGAACTCCGAGAAGCCGTACGTGGCCGGATTCATCGACGGAGAGGGCGGCTTCGCCGTGGCCGCGAACAGCTCCGTACGGATCTACGAGGTCGGCAGCCGCATCTACCGCGAGTCGTACGACCTCGGCCGCGCGCCCTCCAGCAGCATCCTGGTGGACGGTTCGTACGTCTTCCGGGACATGACCCCGGACGGCAAGTCCGTGATCTACCAGAACTCGGACAACACCGGCGGGCCCTTGCGCCTCGACCCCGCGCAGTGGCGGCGCGAGCTGTGCGGCGTGATCGGCGACCAGCCCTTCACCGCCGACGAGAAAGCCGGCCTTCCGGTGCGCGTGCCGACACGACCGGTGTGCCCCTGACCGAGGCGTCCCCCGGACCGGCCGAGGCGCTCCGGCGTACCCGGCCGGCTGTCAGGCCACCTGGCCGTCGCCGGCCTCTCTGTGCATCCCCGTGCACAGTGCCCAGACGACGAAGACGTTGACGGCCACCAGCGCCAGGGCCCACAGCGGGTAGTACGGCACCCACAGGAAGTTGGCGAGCGCGCCCAGCCCTGCCACGAACACACCGAAGAAGCGCGCCCACAGCGCTCCACTGAGCACCGCGCACCCCGCGAGGACGAGGACGACGCCCAGAATGAGGTGCACCCAGCCCCAGCCCGCCAGGCTGAACTCGAACACGTAGTGACGTACGGCGAGGAACAGGTCGTCCTCGGCGATGGCCGCGATCCCCTCGAAGATCGCCATCACCCCACCGAAGATCATCAGTGCCGCCGCGAAGACGGTGGTTCCGGATGTCGGCCCATGCCACGGGCGCGGGTCGACGTCGACCGACCCGGGTCGGGTGGCGTCACTGGACATGTCGGCCTCCTGGGGTGGCAGAGCCCTCCGGTCAGCCGAGCATCCCGGACCGGCTCGAACTCGCATCTCAGCGTGGCACGACGGCCCTCCGTCGGCATTCCGAAGCCGTGCCGCACGAGCCCACCGCCCCGAGACGGCCGGACTGTAGGGTCCCTCAAAGGGGGGAATCATGGCTGATCCGGCTGATCCGGCTGATCGCGGCTGGTACGACGACAGTGACTACCACGAAGCGGCTCAGCGGGCCGAACGAGCAGCCCGGTTCGGCTGGTCAGCGATCGGCTGGACCGCGGGAGCGCTCGGCTGTGTGCTGATCACCATCACCGCTCTCTGCGCAGTCGCGGTCATCGTGGGTCTTTTCGTCGTAGTGGCAAGCAACTACTGAGCTACCAGTCCCGCCATGCATCCGTGATCCCGGTACGGCCGATGCCTCGCCTCGCGGCGGGACAGGAAGGCATCGCTCGCGGCGCATGCCCCGACCGTGAGTTCTCTCAGGCTCTGACACTCCCCGCTGCCGTGCCGCACGATCTCCAACCGCGGTGGGGACGAACTGCGTCCCCTGCACGACAGCCGTGCAGCCCCCGGACCCGCCATACGGTTCGGGTCGCCGATACGGCCGGAGCAGCGACCCGCCTGTGTAACGGAGCAGATCCTTCGGCGGGTCGTACCGGAGCAGTGGTCTTCACACGTGGTGACCCTATGGCGGTGGGGTGGGCCGAAGCGTACGCGGCGATGGCCGGCTGACCGGAGGAGGGAGGAGCCAAGGACTCCACCGATGCACCCATGTTCCGGCAGTGATCAGAAGGGCGGCCGGTAAGGTTTCGGCTTCGGTGTCGGCGATTCTTCCGGATACCCCTTCGGACGGCGGATGTGGTCGATATGAATGAAGGGGTCGAATCTCTCCCAAGCGCTCGCAACCATGGCCGGGACTTCCCGGGAGCCGTGCAGTTCGCAGCGCTGGTCTCGCCAACGGGACTGTCCGGCCCAGTTCAGGGATTGCAGTGAGTACACCATCATCGGAGTGCCGACGAGATGTGCGCTCAGGGTGTTGCGACCTGAGTCGGGAATGGGATGTTCGATCCAGAATCCGGGGTCCCCCTGAGCCAGTGTGTAACGGCATCGTTCACCCGCTTTGGTCTGCGCGACGCACTGAACATCGGAGATCGCCCCCTCCGCCAGGTAGAGGAGGCTGAGAAACATCACCACGTGCCGTTCTCGGGGTGGGACCGTAGCCGAGGGCTGGGACGCATCTGCGGGATGCAGATCGGGAACCCAGCCCCGCTTCTCGATGAGGGTGTTCATCTGGGCCCGATAGCGCAGCAGCACATCACGGAGCAGCCCCTCGGGGCGCAGCGTCGGGTCGGCTGGGCACACAGCGGGGTGGGCGATGCGGCAGACGGCGGACCCGTCCCAGGCGGCGTAGGCCACCCCGCCGTATACGTGCCAACGCTGTGACATGGGGATTCGGTCAGCCGGAAAGGAGTGGGGGACGAGCGGGACGCCGATGTCATTCGTCCGTTCGAACCATTCGACGAGGTTGCCACAGTACTTGCAGGGCTTCTGCTGACCTTTGCGCAACAGCCGTGACGGGCTGTTGTCATGAATCCGGATCCGCCGTGAACTCCAAACGTTACTGACTGAACCGTCCCAGTTGCGCTCTGATCCGTCAGGCACAGCCAGAGTGAACCAGATGCCAGTACCGAGCCGTGCGGAAAACAGGAAAATTCGCCCACGGAGAGGGCAGGGCCCTCAGTTGGGGCGGGGTTGTCCTGAGGGCGGAAACGACGTCTTACGCACGCGTGTGGCAGGGCTCGAACAAGAGTATGCGGCTGCCTACTGTAAGGGGTGTCGGGCTGAGAGGATCTTGCCGTGCCTGGTCTGATCACGGCGTTGAAGGCGTCCTGTCCTGACAGTTCCGTTCACCGGGCTGAGCCCGCGGCAGTTCGGCAAGCTGATCACCGCGCTGCGGCGCGAGGGTGCGGACCCGATCGGTCATCGGAGGTCATACAGGCTGCGGGGAGGCCCATCAGGGCCGGTGTCGATCGGCCGGCGGTTGCTGGGGTTGCTGGGGTTGCTGGGGTTGCTGTACGTCGCTGCTGTACCGCATCACAGAACTACTCGGGACTCCGTCTCAGGACTCCCCTGCCGCAACACGACATGTGCCGGCCTGAACGGCAGACTGCGGAGGGTCGGCTCCATGACCTCGAAGAGCGCTTGGGCGTCCGCTCCATAGGCGTAGAGCACGGCTTCACCTCCGCCGAACTCGTTCCCGTCGACCTCGCCGACTCCCGCCTTCTCGACGGCGGCGGCCATGGCCCGCTCAGCACCGAAGATCGCTTCGCGCTCGGCATGCGAGCCGTACTGGTCGCCACTCAGGCGGTAGTGGGCGATAACGGCTTCTTCCGGCGTCTCCGCTTGGGGAAGATCAAAGAGTGTGTCCATGCGTACAAGATCCCACCAGCCTCTGACAACGCGCCCCTACTGTGCCTGCCGCAGCGTTCGACGGCGCACGCTTCCCAACTGTGGTGGTGGGCTCGGGGGCCACGGATGGGGCCGTTCACCCGCGCTCATGGGCGGCCGGTCGTGAGAGCGGCTACCGGCTTCGGTCCCGCCTGAAAGGCCCTGAATCTAGCCCATATCACCTTCGGGGAGGTGTTGGCGAGGTAAGGCGATCCATTCGTCGCGCATCTCGAAGAGCGCAGCGGAAACCAGCCGGATGGTCCGACAACGCAACAACCAAGATCCCCACCGGCAACATCTGGATGGAGCGCGAACCGGAAGTCGCGTACTGCCGCGCCCTCTTCGGTCAGGGGGCTGTCGAAAAATAACTCCTCGGTTTCTGAGTTCTGTTGGCTCGTAGGATGCTGGTGTGGCGGAGGGGATCGAGGCGGGGCTTTCGGAG